>NZ_JAEHBO010000069.1:0-29809 GCF_016483575.1 Bacillus cereus group sp. N12 | reverse complement strand
GCATAATACTGATGAGAGATCCATTCATGGAAGTTACTGTTGCAAGGTATTCAGCGAAGTAGCTGTATACGGAAAACATGGCTGCAAAAAGGAATGTGACGGTTAAAATATTTAACCATAATCCTGGTTTGCCGAGTATACGAATTTGTTTGCCGAAAGACATTTTTTCTGTAACAGGCATAGAAGGAAGGTAGATTAGTATTCCAATGAATGCAAGAGTGTTAACGAATGCTCCGAATAAGAAAGCAATTTCTAGTGAAAATTGGTCTGCAAGGTAAGAGGTTAATGGTACGCCTAGAGCAAAACCAACTGTAATTCCCATGAAAACTTTTGTAACGGCTTGACCACTTTTCTCAGGAGGGACAAGTTTAGCAGCTGTTACAAGAGCGATTGAAAAGAAGAGTGGATGAAGTGCAGCCGGTAAAATACGAAAAATAAGCATGATTTCAAATTGTGTTGTATAAGCGTAGATTATATTTGAAATAACAAATGTAAAAATTGCTGTTAATAAAATTATTTTGCGATTAATCCCAGAGACGAGCAAAATTAGAAACGGACCAGAAATAGCAACAACTAGTGCGAATATACTTACTAAAAATCCTGCTTGTGCAGTTGAAATGCCGAATTTCTGAGTGATTTGTGGTAATACACCGACAATACCCATTTCGGTAGTAATAATTCCGAACACACCTATTGCGAGTGTCAGAATAAGTAAAGGATTTACTTTTTTCATTTATAAAACTCTCCATTCGTACTAGTATTTTGAAAGTAAATTCATTAACAAAGAAGCATTATTGCAAGCATGATTGGATGTCAATATTATTAGGACTATGTAATTTGAAATACAATAACAGATATCTAAATAACTAGATATGATGTGTTAAAAAAATTTCTCCTTTCCATGTTTCTTGCTTTTATAGGTAGTGCAATTTTATAAAAAAAGCAGAATGTGTGAAGGCTAATAATCAATTGGTATGCTAATTGATTATTAGCTTTCACTTTATAATTCATTTTGGACGTATTCAGAAAACTCTTGTATTGTTTTTTCATTTCGACGATAGTAAGTCCATTTTCCAATTCGGTCAGAGTCTAGTAGTCCTGCCTTTTTCATAGTTAATAAATAACTAGAAATAACCGATTGGGCTAAACCAGTTTTAAGCTGGATATCTCCTACACATACTCCAACTTGAAAGTTAAGGCCTTGCTCTAGATAAGGTTTTTCATCGAAATGGTTTTCTGGATTTTTCAACCATGATAAAATTTGACATCTTGTTTCATTTGACAATGCTTTATAAATTAATAAAGGTTCCATAAGGATATTATATCTACTTTTATAGATTTGTAAATGGGTTTTAGTGATTTTAAGGGAAGAAGGTATAGTTGATCCCTTTGAATAGGCATAAGGTGTTCTTGATCTGTACTCTTTGTAAAGGACATTCTAAAAAAAGTTAGGTAACCTAAAAAAGATGATTTCTGTATGCAAACAGGAGTCATCTTCTTTAAATTCTATTGATAGCAAGAGTGATTATAGTACGTCATATATTTCTTAATTTCATGTTTTAACTGAACAAACGATTCACATGATTTTATATATGTTTCATCGATTAAAGTACTACGAGGATTACGTGCAAAAATGATAATCTTGTTACGTTCAAGCATGTTGTTGCCTAGCTATCAATGGCGGATTCCTAAGAAGAGTAATAATAAAACCCAACTGAAGATTTAAGAAAAATTTTATGTTTCCCCCACTTTTTATTTTAAAAGTTTTTCCTATCCTATAAATGAGTTACATCAAGAAGGATACTAAAAACGACAAATTCATAGATGAAAATGTAAAGTTAGGGGATTCTACATGCATACAGGAGTTTTGATTAGTTATTTGTATACGTATTTTTTTACGATTATTTTTTGTATTGTGTTTCAAATTGGATTTTATTTTAAAACGAAAAGAACTATATCTATTTGGCATTTTCTATGGGTGTATGTTTTTCTGTTTTACCTTTCGCTAGTGTATGGGGTGACGCAGATCGCGACTGTATGGGATATAAGTAGAAATGAAACGTGGATTCGTGTAAGTCAAATTAACTTGACTTTATTTGATACTGCAGGTAGTACTGCATACCTTTTGAACATTGTACTGTTTATGCCGTTAGGTTTTTTATTACCGACTATTTGGCCGCAGTTTAGAAAAATGAAAAATACTATATATGCGGGATTCTTTTTTTCACTTGCAATTGAGTTAAGTCAATTACTAAATAGTAGAATTACAGATATTGATGATGTATTTACGAATACTCTCGGGGCGATTATTGGGTATGTATTATATAGAGTTTTATTTAAAATGATATTTACAAGAGAAGAAAAAAAGTTTGATACCAACTCTTCTTTAGTCATAAAATACGAGGCTGTTTTTTGTTTAGTGTGTTCATTTGTAGGTATGATGTTCATTTATTATCCTGGGGACCTGTAACCCTTCAATGAGATACGATCTCGTTTATCACGTAAACGCCCGATTGGTGAAGGCTAATAATCAGTGGGGGATGAACAAAACCCTCACTGATTAAAGTTTCACTTTATAAAATGATTCTAGTTTTCCTCGCTTAAACAGGGTAAAATGTGAATAATTAATCGCTTTTTCTAACTTAATAGATGCAGTTTATGTATTACATGATAGGTAGGTGTAAATGTGTTAAGTGTTCAATTATCTCAATACTTACTAAAAGGGCCTCAACCAGCTCTTCATACAGATGAAAAACGAGTATATATGTTAAAAGATGAAGGGTTATCACCGTATCCTATTTATTTAAATCACCCTATTATGATAGGAGTGGGAACGAATTGGAATCAGCATACAGGATTCGAAGAAATCATTAAAGGATTTATGGGTACACATAACAAATTTCCTATGTATATGTTATTTGAAACTTATTTATGTAGAGACTTTATTGAAGGATTTTTAGAAGAGAATAAACTTCATTTTGAGCTAGTTTTTACTAATAAGAAAAAGGATACGAACTTTTTTAAAGTGTGCATTACCAATAGTGATGATATAACCACACTTATGAAGTATTTCTTCCAATCAGCACAAGATTCTCTCTATACGCTATTAAGCTATTAAGCTATTCAGCAGACTGTAAGATGATCAGTAATCGTACTGGTGGGATTGAAATAAAAGCGGACAGTTTCTATCCAAGCTTTTCATTTATGTATGATGCGCAATAATTATTTATTATTGGTGGAGAAGAAAAATGGTCTGATATCCATTATATAAAAAGATTTTTCCATTTTGAGCAGATTACAGATGATCTGACTATTGATTTAAGAAAATGAGAGATGAGAAGGAATAGATGAGTAAACCCTCAAGTATAGAACGATATACCTGAGGGTTTTTATGTATGAAGAAGGCTTTTCTATTTTTCCCTAGAATGAACAGTAATGAATAATCTAATTCCTTAATGTAATAAGGAGGCAGTAAAATTTGAACAGGAAAATTTGGTTTGTATTTACTTTTTTTGCTCTTTTAGTAGCTGGCTATGTTGTTGTCCAATATTTTATTATGGATGGATTTCAAACAGGGCTTGTAAAAGTGAAGCTTATGTTTGGATCTAAATTAAGTGCGTTCTGGTATATGATGCTATTTATACATATTACAACCAGTATAGTAGCATTAGTAATTGGTCCTTTTACATTATCCACTAAATTTAGAGAAAGGAATATCAGCCGTCATCGAATAATTGGGAGAATCTATCTGGTTGGTGTATTATTAGGAGGCGTTTCTGGACTATATCTATCCTTTTATGCTACGGGAGGATTGGTAGCGAAGCTAGGTTTTGGTTTGTTATCTGTATTCTGGCTAACATCAGCATATCAAGCGTTACATAGAGTTAAGAATAAAAAAATTAAAGAGCATCGGAACTGGATGATTAGGAATTATTCTTTAACCTTTGGAGCAGTTACATTAAGAATTTGGCTACCGTTGTTTATCGTTCTATTTGGAATAGAGCGGTTTGAACTTAGTTACGCTATTATTGCTTGGTTAGCATGGGTACCCAATTTACTTGTTGCAGAATTGTTCATAAGAAAAAGATTTAATAAAAGAAAATACGAGGGAAATGAGGATTTACATTTTTAATGTAAATTTGCTGTCATATTGAGGGCAGAATTTTTTTAATAGCTGAATTTCGTACAAAAATAGGATGGCCAATTGAAGCCATCCTATTTGTATTACCAACTAGCAGTTTCCGTATTTTCTTTCAACCACTTCACCCAATCCAAATCCTCTACCTTAAGCAAACTGAGCGAAACACCCTTCATATCTAAAGAAGTAAGCAGTGTACCGACTTTTACGAACTTCACTTGTAATCCCTCCAGCTCACATAAACGGCGAATATCATTTGCGAAAATGTATTGTTCCATTAGTGGAGTTGCGCCGAGTCCATTAATGAGAATAGCGAAATTGTCTCCTTTTCTCCAGCGGTAAATACTTTTTAGTTTGTTCATCAGTTCGATCGCCAATATTTCAGAAGAGGATAGCGATTCTTTACGGTAACCTTGTTCACCGTGGATACCGACGCCGTAAAAGACTTCATCTTCGTTTAATGAGAAGGAAGCTTTTCCTTGTACTGGATCGTTTGCAGGTGAAAGGGCGACTCCTAATGTGTGTAAGTTTTCGGTGATAGAACGGCCAATTGCTGTTAGTTCTTCTAAAGAGTGACCTGCAAGAGCGGCCGCGCCAAGTATTTTTTGAACGAAAACAGTACCAGCAACGCCGCGTCTTCTTTTATTAAAAGAAGCATCATCTTCAATTGAAACGTCGTCATTTACGATGATGTGGTCAATTTGTCTTTCTTCTTCTTTGGCAATTTGCTTCGCCGCTAGAAAATTCTCAACATCATCTTTAAAGTTTTTAATGATGAATAAAATACTTTTATCCTTTGGTATTAAGCGAGTTGCTGCCACGATTTGTTTGACTGTAGGCGGAGTGAAGATACTTCCGTTAACTGCCGCCGTAAGCATTCCTTTTCCTACATAACCAATATCAGCAGGTTCATGTCCGCTACCACCGCCGCTTATAATAGCGACGTCTTGCTTTAGTTTGTCGATATCTTTTACATAAATGATGTTATTTGTTTCGTCATAATTTACTTTGTCGTTATGTTCAAAATAAAAGCCATGCAGCATATCTTGAACGATATGTTGTACATCATTCATAATCTTTTTCATTGCTTTTGCCACCCTTTAATTACTTTGCTGATTGCTCCAGTAATAGTAGTAATTGATTGTTGATCATATTTTTCATGAGAGAAGACATAATGGAAGGATCTACTTCGCATTTGCTTTCAATCCAATCCTTTATCGTTCCAACGAAGCCGTGACTATAAAAGGAGGCAATCGTATTTTTTGTCTCGTCAGAAAGGCTGAATCCACAGCTCACGGATAGTTCATCAATAATCTTCATATATAAGTTTTTCGTATGCTCAAATAAATAGTGATTAAACGAGTTTTGTTCAATGACTTTAAAAGCATTTCGGTAAAATTTTTGATTTTCATAAAAGTAATCAAATAATAAATCGAAAATGTTTTCCCACGTTTCATAGTCGAGAAAGTCGATAATGTTTTCTTTCGTTTCTTCTCTATAAATCCAGCTTAATAGTTCAAATTTATCTTTAAAATGATAATAAAAAGTTTGTCTACGCATTTGACAGTGTAACATAATATCGCTTACTGATATTTTATGAAACGACTCTGTTTCCATTAAATATTTCAATGAGTTCGCGATTATCTTTTTAGAAATTATAGAAGAGGTCATCTGAATCATCCCTAGAATGTTATTAATATAAAAATCCTATCTATAAATGAGAGCGGTGTCTTTAGACAGATTGTCCATTTTGTCCGTTTACTATAAAACGCTTTCATTTTAACATGGTTAGTAAGAAGAAGATTTCAAATATATCACAATATATTAAAGGAATTGAGGGAGAACTACAATGAAAAAGATTATAAACAAACCAGAAACATTAGTTATGGAAATGTGTAACGGAATGGTTATGGCTCAACCAGAGCTTGAGCTTTTGAAAAAATATAAAGTAATTAAGAAAAAAGAAATGAATGAAAATAAAGTAACGTTAATTAGTGGCGGCGGTAGTGGTCATGAGCCAGCACATGCAGGACTAGTCGGAAAAGGAATGTTAGATGCGGCAGTGTGCGGAGATGTGTTTGCTTCTCCTTCGCAAATTCAGGTATATCAAGCAATTAAAGAGACAGCTAGTAAAAAAGGTACGTTATTAATTATTAAAAACTATAGCGGCGATATTATGAATTTCAAAAACGGTGCGCATTTAGCGACTGAAGATGGAATTGAAGTTGACTACGTAAAAGTTGACGATGATATTGCAGTAGAAGATAGCCTGTATACAGTAGGACGCCGCGGCGTTGCGGGAGTTATTTTCGTTCATAAAATTGCCGGCGCAGCAGCGGAAGCAGGTATGGATTTAGGAGCGGTGAAAGCAGTCGCAGAAAAAGCAGCGGCAAACGTGCGCACAATCGGTTTAGCGTTAACGTCTTGTACAGTTCCAGCGAGCGGATCACCTACTTTCACACTTGCGGAAGATGAAATGGAATATGGCGTTGGTATTCACGGTGAACCAGGAATTAAACGTGAAAAAACGATGTCAGCTGATGAGTTAGCTAACCGTATGACAAATGATTTAATAAAAGATTTAGGAGTAAAAGATGGCGAGGAAATCGCACTTCTAGTTAACGGCTTTGGCGGAACACCACTGCAAGAACTTTACTTATTTAACAATGCAGTTACGAGAGAATTAGCTACTAGAAACATTAAAATTAATAGAGTATTCGTCGGTAACTATATGACGAGTATTGATATGGCAGGTATGTCTTTAACAGTAATGAAATTAGATGATGAGCTAAAAACATTACTATCGAAAGAATGTAATACACCAGCGTTTAAAGTAGATGGACCAGTTGAAAGTGTAGAGTACGTGAATGTACTTGAAGAGGCAGAAGAGAAAGAAGTTTCATTTGAAATAGAAACAGCGGAAGAGTACGCTGTGATTAAAGATAATGTCATTACATTAAACAACATGATTTATCTCGTTGATAAAATGAGCGACATTATTATTAAAAATGAAGTACCGTTCTGTGAGTTAGATACACATGCAGGTGACGGCGACTTCGGAATGAGTGTTGCGAAAGGATTTAAGCAATTAAAACGTGAGTGGCATTCTATTGAAGAACAAGAAAATGTAACGATCGGATCATTCCTTGACGGTTGTTCCATGATTATTATGGAACATTGCGGCGGCGCATCTGGTCCAATTTGGGGCGGTGCATTCCGCGCAGCTAGTAAAGCAGCAGGCGAGAAGCGTGAGTTAACAGTGAAAGAATTTGCTGAAATGTTGCAAGCAGCACTGCAAGGCATACAATCTATCGGTGAAAGATCGTTCGGTAGAGGTGCAGTAGTTGGTGATAAAACACTTGTTGACGCACTTGCTCCATGTGTAGACTCTTGGTTAGATAGCGCTTCAAACGAAGTAGACGTGAAAACTGCCTTTGAAAAAGGAGCAGAAGCAGCGGTTAAAGGAGCAGAGTATACGAAAGAAATCGTAGCTCGCATGGGCCGCGCTGGTACAGTTGGCGAAAGAAGTTTAGGATATCCGGATGCAGGTGCACATGCACTTGGGGTTATCTTTACGGAGATTGCGGGTAGTTTGAAATAGGAATGAGAAAATCCCCTCTGCCTTAAGGTGGAGGGGATCTTTATTTATAATCATCATTCTTCCAGTGAAAAATTTTATTTGTTAGCCAATCTAGAAGCTGCTTCTTCAATTTCTTTATACACATTTTGTAATACTTCATTTGGATCTAGTACTGCTGTTCCTTGTGCACGAACGATTTGATAATCTTCAATACCAAAGAAATTAAACATTGCTTTTAAATATTTATGAGAGTATTCCACTTCTGTATACCAATCATCATTTGTATAGATTCCTCCACTTGCTTGTATAACAAGCATTCTTCTTCCATCTTTAAGTAGTCCCACTGATCCAGTTTCAGTATATTTAAATGTTTCACGTGCAATCATGATATTGTCCATGTAATCTTTTAACTTTGATGGAATATTAAAATTGTGCAAAGGTAATACGATAACATACGTATTTGCACTTTTAAATTGTTGTAAAATTTCGGACATACGCTCTGTTACTTTTTGTTCTTCATCAGTTAACTTTTGTCCATTTCCTTGCTTTTCCCATGCACTTAAAACAGTTTTATCTATCATTGGTACTATATCATCGTATAAATTAATTTGTTCAATCGGTTCATTATTAGGAATTAATTCTTTATAAGATACTAAAAAATGGTTAAGAACTTTAATGCTGACTGATGATGTATCATCCACTTTTGGATGTGCGTTTATGATAAGTGTTTTTTTCATTTGTATTTCCCCTTTTTAAAAGTTTTTATGTTTTAATTGTCGACAAAGTTAATCGTCGATTAATTTTGTCTTTAATATAAGCTCTGAAATTATTTTTGTCAAACGAAATACATACTATTCGAAAAGAGCCTTTTTTTATTTGACTAAAATTCTAAATGGTCCTAAGATACAATTTGATAACCCTTAAAATAAAAAGCAGGTGATTTGTATATGCAGTATAGTGTTGGGGTTGAATATGCCTTGCATTGCCTAGTTTATTTAATTAACACTCCTTCCAAGGAAAGTGTCGGAATAAAAGATTTGGCAGAGTTCCAAGGGCTTTCTGAAACATTTCTTTCAAAAGTTTTCGGTAAATTATCTAAAGCTGGCATTGTAAATTCTGTCCCAGGTGTAAAGGGCGGGTATAGGTTAGCTAAGTCTCCAGAAGATGTTTCTTTTTGGGATGTAATAGAAGCTGTCGAAGGTCCAAAACCTATTTTTCAATGTAAAAATATTGTACAGAATGGTCTACTATATCGAGACGAGGCCGAGGCTTGCAATTCTTGTGAACCTAGCAATTCTTCTTGTACAATTAACTTAGTAATGCTTGAAGCAGAAGAACATATGCGTGAGTTTCTTCGTAAAAAGACTCTTGCATGGTTAGATAAAGAACTTGATATTGTTTTACCTGAAAAGATAAGGGTAGATACTCGTGAATACTTCAAACAAAAAAACTCTAACTAAATCGCCATGACGAATTAGTTAGAGTTTTTTTGTTTTTTAACATGAATGCCATCATGTGAGTTCCTAAAAATATGGAATTCACGTTGCTTAATTATATTTTTTAATCTTCGTGATCGATTTCTATTGTGCCTGTTCTAGCACTAATTTTTAAAACATTTAATAGATTATCAGGTGTCTTGATTTCCACTTCATATTCGAATTGAGATTGTGTTAAGTTGTCATCTTCTAATTCAAATTCTTTTTTCACATGAATAATTTCTCCATTTGTTTGTGCTAAAGCAATTTCACGAACTTGTTTTTCTGTGTAGTTGTCATTCTTTTTTGCATAATTGTAACCCATACCAAAATATCCACCAACAATAGCGATACCAATTACTAAAGTAGCAATTACACTTATCATTATTTTCTTTTTATGTTTTAACATTTTCATTCACTCCTTAATGATTAATCATCTATTCCAAATCTTGCTTCAAGTGCATTTTCTGCTTGCTCTAATTGATCTTCAAGTATATCTTGTACTCTTTCTTGTGTTTGATATTGTTCAACAGTTATCGTTCCAGCGCGATAATCTGCTTCTAGCTGATTATCAGATAGATCTATTTTGTCATCTAATTGGTCAATTTCTTTTTTTGCTGCTAAGTACGTATTTAAGTTCTCTTCTTTTGCTCCAACTGGTTTCGTATTATTTGCCTTTTCTACAATAGATGAGACTTCGTTTTTGAAATCTTGTGTTTGCGTAGTATCATTCGTAGCAGGCCCTGTTTTGTTTGGTTCTTGTTGTAGTTGAGCACTTTCTTTTTGTGACGTATCGTTTTCTATTTTCAGTTGTTGTACTTCTGTATCTTTATCAGTTTGAATAGAACAAGCTGTTAAGAATAAAAAAGACATGGCTCCAATTATCATCCAGTTTCTCATTATGTTTGCCTCCCTTTAATTGAGCACCTGATCCTTGCCTTTATATTACTGAACAAACATTAAAGGAAGATTAATGTGCCAAAAAATAAAATGATATAATTAAATCGTTTCTAATCTTTCTTTAATGTTTTGGAACTATAGTGATATATATAATAAGAAAAAAGGAGGATGCTAATGCGAGTTCTTATTGTCGAAGATGAACAAGACTTACAAAATATATTAGTAAAACGATTACATGCAGAATATTATAGTGTCGATGGATGTGGGAATGGAGCAGATGCCTTGGATTATATAAGCATGGCTACTTACGATTTGATTGTGCTTGATATTATGATTCCCGGAATAGATGGGTTACAAGTGTTACAAAGATTACGCGCAGACAATAATACAACTCCTGTCTTGCTTCTTACAGCTAAAGATACAATTGATGATCGCGTAAAAGGACTCGACTTAGGTGCGGATGATTATTTAGTAAAGCCATTTGCTTTTGATGAACTATTAGCAAGAATTCGAGTGTTGATGCGAAGAAAAACAGGGAATACCTCTAATGTGTTTGAAATTGCGGATCTAGTGGTGGATTGCAATATGCATAAAGTAACAAGGGGAGACCAGGTTATTAATCTTTCCAGTAAAGAATTTGCTATTTTAGAATATATGATTCGTAATAAAGAAGTTGTGTTGACACGAGATAAAATTGAGCAACATGTGTGGAATTACGACTATGAAGGTGGCTCAAATATTATTGATGTTTACGTTCGATACCTTCGTAAAAAAATTGATAGCCAGTTTGAAACGAAGTTAATTCATACGGTGCGAGGCACTGGTTACGTATTGCGAGTAGAATCATGAAAAAACTATCAATAAAAATGAAAGTAACCCTGTGGTATACGGGGTTAGTTGTAATTATTATGGCACTCGTGTTAGCTTTTATTTTAACTTCTTCAGATAAAGTTGTGCTTTTTAATATGAAAAATCAATTAAAGAGCACGGTGAAAGATAGCATTGAAGATATTAAATATAAGCATGGACAGTTAAAGATTGACGATGAATTTGAAACTTTAGAAGATGGAGTAAATATACTCATTTATAGTAAGCAAGGTGAGCTACTGGCAGGACATAATCCGGCCGGCTTTAATAAAAAGGGATTGCTTAAATCCGATGAAATACAAATCATTAAAAATGGTAATAAAGAATGGATCGTATATGATTTTCTCTATCATGCGGGCGGGGATGAGCAAGTCTGGGTTCGTGGAATCATGACCATGAATCAATTGTCATCAACGATGAGTACGATTGTTTTGGTAACACTCATTACCTTTCCATTACTTATTCTCATTGCGGCAGTGGGCGGCTATTTTATTACGAAAAGAGCGTTTCGACCTGTGAAACAAATGAGTGATTCAGCGAGTGAAATTGGTGATGGTAAAGACCTTTCGAAGAGGATTAACTTACAAGGTTCATCGAAAGACGAAATGTATCATTTAGCACAAACCTTTGACAAAATGTTTGTGCGGTTGGAGACATCATTTGAAAGTGAAAAACAATTTACATCTGACGCATCTCATGAATTAAGAACACCAACATCTGTTATTATTTCGCAATGCGAATACGCTTTATCGCAGAAGCATAATCCGAAAGAAATGGAAGAATCGTTAGAAGTAATTTTAAGACAATCGCGTAAAATGTCCTCGTTAATCTCGCAACTGTTATTATTAGCAAGAGTTGACCAAGGAAAGCATGATACTTTTCAATTTGAATGTATCAATATGAGTGAATTAACGGAAATCGTTGTAGAAGAACTTTCATTAATGGTTCAAGAAGCTTCGATTGATATAACAACCAATATAGAGGAAGACCTGTTTATGAAAGCAGACCAAACATTGATGATGCGTTTGTTAATGAATTTATTAACGAATGCGATTGCTTATGGTAAAGAGAATGGTAGTGTGAATATACAACTGTGCCGTGATGGAACGAACATAATAGGTAAAGTCTCCGATAATGGCATAGGCATCAGCGAGCAACATATTACGAAAATATGGGAACGCTTCTATCGAGTTGATGCAGCGCGAACATCTTCAAATATTGGAAACACAGGTTTAGGATTGTCGATGGTAAAATGGATTGTCGAACTACACGGAGGAGAAATTACCGTTGAAAGTAAATTAGGGGAAGGCAGTACTTTTACATTTAAACTACCAATTGAAAAACGAGCATAATGTATGCTCGTTTGTAGCTTTAGAATAAAGATGGATTTAAAAGCTCTCTTTAATCTTTATTTAAAAGTAAATGAAAGTAAATCGATTTGGTTATAAATTATGTTTTCAACATGATACAACACATTCCTTTTTAGTATGAAATTGAAACAACAAGAACAGATCGATTAGTCTGTTTCTAACATCATAGATTTATATTTTCGAACGTGTTGCGCAAATGATTTCGGTGCGGAGTTCAAGGTTAAATGGGCTGAAGTTAATAAGTAGTCTGCTATATGTTGTCTATTAATTAGGAAAAGGGCACTCCATTGAGGGAGTGCCCTTTTCTTAATTAATGATGGTAACAGATAAAAAACTCTTTGTATTACCAGGAGTCACCGTGGCTGGATTGCATGTACATAATTGTACTAGATTTAGTCGAATCAACTTGTTTCTTAGAATCTGATTGTGAAGGGAATGCTAATCCAATAGATAGTGCAACTGAAAGTGATAAACCTAAAATCGTTCCAAAAAGTTTTTTCATTATTTTAACGCTCCTTTTTCAAAAGTTTTTTCTTTAGCTTGATGACTAATATAAAAGTATTTACTAGCTTTTACAGTGTCGCTTTCTTCGTAAAACTTGATTGCTAATTTTTCAGTGTATTCTTGTGTGTAAGTATAGAGTTGTTGTGTGTCGAAAAATGAGATAGCTTCCAAAGATAATTCTTCGAGAATAGCAGCCGAAACACCTTTATTTATACAATCTAAAAGTTTGAAATGATATAGGTATTCTTTATTGTCTAGCTTCTCACAAATTGCTAATCCTCGTTCAATTAACTCGGCCGACTGTTCAAGTTCCCCAATCTTTAAATGTTCTCTAGCTTTAAGGAAGATGGCCCTAAAATGCTCTGGATTTTTAGTTGTTACTTCTGATAAGTGTCGAATTGCTAAAGCGGATAAGTTTTGGCTACTATATAAAAAACCTAAATTATTGCGGACTCTTAATATTAGGGAATCCTCATTATTTTTACGTAAAATATCTATTGCAGAATTAAATTTTTCTTCTGCTACAGGGAATTGTTTTATATCAATACATGCTAAACCGTATAAGTTCTCACAAGCGGCAACATTATTTTCATAGCCATTATGTTTAGAGAAGATTTCTTTAGCTTTAGTCACATGTTGAATTCCTAATAGAGGTTGATAGGTATGAAGATAGAAGTTAGCAAAACGATAGCTAAACTCGGCTATTTCAAGATCGTCATGAATATGTTGTAATAGTGTTTCGGCTTTTTCGTAGTATTTCCAGGCTTCATTGTTGTTGGAAATTAGTGTGGCATGAATCCCTTTGAAAAAGTGATAATAATAAGACAACGATTCATTTTTTGGTATATCCAGTGAATCAATTGCCTGGAAGCTTGTGGGTGTGATGCTTAAATGATCGAGCAAAACTTTAAAGCGAAAAGTAAGAAGTGAGTAATGGAATAGTAAATTTGGATCTTCATTAATACTTTTTATGTGTGTATCAATCTCTGTTTTTAAATGTTTTGCTTCTTTTAGGTGCTGGGCACGTATCTCTTGATACCAATTATTTAAAAGTTGTGTGATTATATCTTTTGTTTTTAGATGACTTACCATAATTCTCCCCGCTTTCTACTATATTTATTTGTATATTGATATGTATATACTAGCAAGAAATTAAGTGTGATAGAGTGATAGATAGCAAAAAAACTTTTTCAATAATTTTCTGATAATTTAAAAGGTAATTAGAATATAAATAAGATTCCTTAGATGGTGATCATTTATTTATTGCCAAAAAATAAGTGCATCGAGCAAGTATGACTATTGTACTTAAAACAAATAACAGCCTGTTTGTATGTTGTATTTCCTTAGTATTGTAAATAAGCATTTTACTCCATCGCAATCAATTTGAAAGAACAAGTGATCCCACTTTATGGTTATATGCAAAATTAAAAAAACATAAACAAGCAGAACCTTTGTATTTTGCTATCTTACGTATTTCATCCTGCACAAAAAAATATTTCTCAACATTTTGGTTGTTGAAAAAGATTGAATATTCGTATTATAACGAATATTATGTTGTTATCGACAAAAAAATGATAATTTGCAGACACTGGGGAGGAAATGCATTGAAAAAGGATAAGAAGTTAAAACCATTATCAGTTTTAGCAACAGCGGCAGTACTAAGTAGTAGTTTTGCTTTTGGAAGTCATGCGGCGTATGCTGATGCGCCATCATCTCTACCGATAGATGAGCATTTAATACCGGAGGAGCGTTTGGCAGAAGCGCTAAAACAACGGGGCGTAATTGATCAATCTGCATCACAAGCTGAGACGTCAAAGGCTGTTGAAAAATATGTTGAGAACAAGAAAGGGGAAAACTCTGGGAAAGAAGTCTTGACAGGAGATAGTCTTACGCAAGAAGCTTCTGATTTTATGAAAAAAGTAAAAGATTCAAAAATGAAGGAAAATGAACAGGCGCAGCAGCCAGATGTAGGACCAGTAGCTGGACAAGGTGCAGGATTAAATCCAGGGAAATTAAATGGAAAAGTACCTACTACATCAGCGAAGCAAGCTGAGTACAATGGAGCTGTCCGAAAAGATAAAGTACTTGTTTTACTCGTAGAATTTAGCGATTTTAAGCATAACAATATTGATCAAGAGCCAGGATACATGTATTCTAAGGACTTCAATCGTGAACATTATCAAAAAATGTTATTTGGTGATGAACCGTTTACGTTATTTGATGGATCGAAGATTAACACATTTAAACAATATTATGAAGAACAATCTGGTGGTAGCTACACAGTTGATGGAACTGTAACGGAATGGCTTACTGTTCCAGGAAAAGCTTCAGACTATGGTGCGGATGCTGGAACTGGTCATGATAACAAAGGTCCTTTAGGGCCACGTGATTTTGTGAAAGAAGCATTAAAAGCAGCGGTAGCAAAAGGGATCAATTTAGCAGACTATGATCAATTTGATCAATACGATCAAGATGGTGATGGAAATAAAAACGAGCCAGATGGCATTATTGATCATTTAATGGTTGTACATGCTGGTGTTGGTCAAGAAGCTGGCGGCGGTAAATTGAAAGATGATGCAATTTGGTCTCATCGTTCAAAACTTGGATCAAAACCATATGCGATTGATGGCACAAAATCTTCTGTTTCAAATTGGGGCGGAAAGATGGCTGCATACGATTATACAATCGAGCCTGAAGATGGAGCGGTTGGTGTGTTTGCGCATGAGTATGGTCATGATTTAGGATTACCAGATGAGTACGATACGAAGTACTCAGGGCAAGGTGAACCTGTTGAGTCTTGGTCTATTATGAGTGGCGGTAGCTGGGCTGGAAAAATTGCGGGAACAGAGCCAACAAGTTTCTCACCACAAAATAAAGAGTTTTTCCAAAAGAATATGAAGGGCAATTGGGCGAATATCGTTGAGGTAGATTACGATAAACTTCGCACGGGAGTCGGTGTTGCAACATATTTAGATCAAAGTGTTACAAAATCAAAACGACCAGGAATCGTTCGTGTTAACTTACCGGACAAAGATATTAAAAATATCGAATCGGCATTTGGTAAGAAGTTTTACTACAGCACAAAAGGAAATGACATTCATACAACACTTGAGACACCAGTATTTGACTTAACAAATGCAACGGATGCTAAGTTTGATTATAAGGCATTCTACGAACTGGAAGCGAAGTATGATTTCCTTGACGTATATGCGATTGCAGAAGATGGAACGAAGACACGCATTGATAGAATGGGCGAAAAAGATGTAAAAGGCGGCGTGGATACAACTGATGGTAAGTGGGTTGATAAATCATACGATTTAAGCCAATTCAAAGGGAAAAAAGTAAAACTGCAATTTGAGTATTTAACAGATATCGCAGTAGCTTATAAAGGATTTGCATTAGATAATGCTGCATTAACTGTAAACGGAAAAGTTGTTTTCTCAGATGATGCAGAAGGCCAACCAGCAATGACACTAAAAGGATTTACGGTGTCTAACGGATTTGAACAGAAGAAGCATAACTACTATGTAGAGTGGAGAAATTACGCTGGTTCTGACACGGCTTTACAGCATGCGCGTGGTCCAGTATTTAATACAGGAATGGTTGTATGGTATGCGGATCAAAGCTTTACAGATAACTGGGTAGGGGTTCATCCAGGTGAAGGATTCTTAGGAGTAGTAGATTCTCATCCAGAGGCAATCGTAGGGACATTAAATGGACAACCGACTGTGAAGAGCAGTACGCGTTATCAAATTGCTGATGCTGCATTCTCATTCGATCAAACACCAGCATGGAGAGTAGATTCGCCAACTCGCGGTATCTTTGACTATAAAGGATTACCAGGTGTTGCGAAATTTGATGATTCTAAGCAGTATATCAACAGCGTGATTCCAGATGCAGGACGTAAGTTGCCGAAACTAGGATTAAAGTTTGAAGTAGTAGGCCAAGCAGAAGACAAGTCTGCAGGTGCAGTTTGGATTCATCGATAAAATAAGGTGAAGTGAAGAGGAGCTGTCTCATAAGTTGGTGAAACCGACTTATGGACAGCTCTTTTTTTATTGTAGAAAAGGGACCTTTTAGGAACTAGTTCATGGACAAGAATGATATAAAATTTATCCCGCTATTTGCCGAGCAGTAAGACCCCCACCTCAAAATTCAGCGGAAGCAAAGAAGTTAGGTGGGGGTCGGGCTGCCCGTAAACGCCCGATTGGTGAAGGCTAATAATCAGTGGGGGATGAACAAAACCCCCACTGATTAAAGTTTCACTTTATTTTCAATACGAGTGAACAAACGTAAACTTAAATATTAGAAAATATAGATGAAATTCCGCTATTATACCTTTCAATAAAATAATAATAGCATTATATATTATAAGGAATGCTTGTCCTTAATTGTAAATGAAAGGGGGAAATTGATATGAGTTATGGCTATGGTTATTCTTCTAAAAAATGTTGTAAAAATTACAATGAAACGTTATCAACGGGTGTATTACGTAGACATTCTGCTACTTTATTTCTTACTGTTGATGCTATGAATGTTGATCCAGATGATACTCATAGAGTAACTGTTGAAATGTTTGATTGGTCATCTGGTTCTCCTGTATTGTTACCATTAGTAGATCCTTCTACACGAACATTAGCACCTAATCAATATGTTACTTTTCGTTCGGCAGCTCTTCCTCCAGGACTTTTTGCTTACGAAGTAAGAATAATTCATCCAAATGATAGAGATGTTGTTACGAATGTTTTTGGTCTTAGTGCAATCGTATTTAATCCACAAGAAGGAAATAATGTTTTACAACATGATTTAGCAAAATTAGACCTTAAATAGATTTTATAAAAGTCTAAATATGGAAATGGTTAAGCGAAGGAAGTAGGATGTAAAGCTACTTCCTTTACTTAACATCAACTATATAAAAAAATTTAGTGTCATCATCGGTACATAGGACAGCACGATTTAGCAAATCAATATTAACAATAGTCATATAATTAAAGAGTAAATAACCGTCTCCATAATATATAATTAATATTTCTTCTTCGGATGATAAGGAGCATAACAATAGTATGTATTTTGTTTGCTTGTATAAAGCAAATTGTATAAAGAGAAGAAGGATCCCCCCCTTAAAGGAGATCCTTTTTACGTTTTGTCATTTTTAAAGAAATTTTTCATCATTTTAGAGTGTTTCATGTTTAATGTCACAGCTTCTACTGTACCTTTCTTCTCATCTTTAGCGATTGTAATTTGCTCCTTATTATCAACCCAGACAAAAAACTCTTCTTTTGAGTCATCTTTATATGTAACGGTTATAGTAGAATGTGCCGATTGTTTCTTTTTTTGATCTAATGTAATTGTTTTCGAGGTTCCATTTTGAACTGCCGAAACGATAGGTTTTATCATTTCTTCATTGTCTGTTTGAGATTTGGAAATAGTATTATTTGTTGTTTTTAGTATTTCAATGTCGGTAATATTAGCGGAATTTGATTGAAATGTATTTTGTGTATGTTCTTGCTTAGCCTGCGAAGTTTTATCTGTAGCAGAGGTGTTTGTACAGCCTATTAAAGTGAAAGATAGAGCGGTTAGAGCGCATATAGATATGATTTTTTTCATAGTATCCCTCCTTAAGTTTAATTATAACAATTTTCAGTTAATTTACATAGCTATTGTAAGGAGAAGATGTTTTAAAGTGGTAAATGATGTTGTTCATTTTCTATTAAAATCAAAATTCACATAACTTTTTTCATATTTTATGTTTAACATTGGGAAAATGGGTGTACTACATATAATATAACAAATAATTCATTTTAAAGGAGGAAGTTAAAGATGGAAACGAAGTATAGTAAACCTTTTGTATATGAATTTATTACGGAGAAAGAGGTCATGAATGCGGCGAATGATCTCGTGAAGAAAGGAATAGACCAAAAAGATATTTACGTATTAACACATGAGAAAGAAAGGACAGATAGAATCGCAGATAATGCAGACGTGAATACAATTGGAATAAAAGAGGAGGGACTTGGGACAAGCATTATTAATGTCTTTCAAAAAACGGGAGATCAGTTAAGAAATAAGATGCAAGAGTTAGGACTTAATGAGGAAGAAGCTAACTTTTATGAAGAAAAGCTGGATGAAGGAAAAATCTTGTTATTCGTTAAGGATTTAGAAAGAGTCGGTGAATGGCTACAAGAAAGAAGATGCACATATTCTCTTTAAATTTGTATCCTTTAAATCTATAAATCTATAAATCTATAAATCTATAAATCTATTACGAAAAGGAGATTGGAAATATGAGTGAGAGCGGGCTAAAAGAACAAATTACGGGTAAAGTTGAAAAGAAAAAGGGACAAGTAAAAGAAGGAATTGGTGAAGTTACAGAAGATAGAGAGTTGAAAAATGAAGGGAAGTGGGAGAAGACCAAGGGAACGATAAAAGAAAAAGTCGGAAAAGTGAAACAAAAGATAAGTGATGGATTGGATAATAAAGAATAATACATGTTTATCAAGCTTTGGTTACATACCAAAGCTTGATAAATCAAATATAAAAACAATATAGGAGGTTTAATTGTGGGACTTATTATTACGTGTATTGTAGGTGGACTTATTGGTGCGTTAGCTGGAATGATTACAGGAAAAGACTTTCCTTTAGGTATAGTTGGTAATGTAATTGCTGGATTAATCGGATCTTGGGTAGGTAGTGCGTTATTTGGTCATTGGGGTCCTGAATGGGGAGGCATTTTTGTTCTTCCAGCGTTATTAGGTGCAATCGTCTTTATTTTAATCGTTACATTCTTCTCTAGAATGCTACGGAAAGCGTAAGTATGATAATGAATAAAAATCTTAAGTTTATTATATATAACTATAAAGTTAAAAGAGTGATAAATATACATAAAAAAGCATCCAATTAAAATAATTTGGATGCTTTTTTTATGTAATCTGCATAGGAAAGAGTGGGGGATGAAGAACCCCCACTCTTTGAAATTACACTTTCTATTATGTATTAAACCATCGTTACTTTTTCACAATTATTTATCCTTACGACCTGCCTTGGTTCTATATGAGATAAGTCCTCACTATTACCTATATCAACTACAATTGTATTCGTCAGTATGTTAATAATGGAACCAACTAATTTTGTAGCATGATCGTGTCGATAAGAAAATTGAACGAAATCTCCCTTTTTAAAGTTGTGCTCTTCCATAGATAGATCCCCCTAAAAATAATGTTTATACATTATACATACACAAATTTATAAGGTTTAAACATTTAGTAGTATTTTTTAAGTGTTAAGCCGAGAAAGGTGTAGAAAATTTATTTATAATGAAAATAAAAAAATATGTTTAAAATTAATTTTTATGGGTAATTAACATAGTAGTAGTTTGAGATAAGGGGGCGGAAATGATGAATTTGGCAATAAATATTTTGCAAAATGATGTAGGTTATACGGTACAACTTAATGGTGAGATTGATGCATATACGGCATCAGATTTAAAAAATAAGATGATGCCTATTGCAAGCGAAAAAGAAGTTCATATTGTAGTAGATTTTCATAACGTAGATTATATGGATAGTACCGGTTTAGGTGTTTTTATAGCTTTATTAAAAGCAGTTAAGAAAAATGATGGCAAACTAGAGTTTATTGGTGTATCTAAAAGACTAAAAAGATTATTTGATATTACAGGACTAACAGAAATATTAAATTTGAATTCCGATTTTGAAAAAGTAGAAAGAAGGTGACTAGGGATGATGGAGAAATTTGAAAAGATAGAAATGAAAATTCCTGCAAAAGCAGAATATGTGGCTATTATTCGTTTAACGATGGCTGGTGTTGCGAACCGAATGGGCTTTGCTTATGACGATATAGAAGATATGAAAATTGCTATTAGTGAAGCATGTACAAATATTGTACAACATGCATACAAAGAAGACGTTGGAGAAATTGCAATTGTCTTTGGGCTATATGAAGATCGATTAGAAATTATGGTTGCTGATAATGGGGTTAGCTTTGATTTTAATAACTTAAAAAGGAAAGTTGGTCCGTATGATATTAGTAAACCAGTAGAACATTTGCCGGAAAATGGTTTAGGTTTATATTTAATCAATACGTTAATGGATGATATACAAATCATGCATGATGAGGGCATGACGGTTTTAATGACAAAATATATACAAAGAGAGCAGGTGGAGAATGATGGAAATCCAATCTCAACCTACGAATCTTACTAAAGACGATGTTATTAAGCTAATTGCAGAATTTCAACAAAACCAATGTGGTGAAGCACAGGAAAGGTTAGTTGAGCATTATAAAAATCTCGTATATTCCATTGCATATCGCTATTCAAAAGGCGGGCCAATGCATGAGGATATTATACAAGTAGGGATGTTAGGGCTCTTAGGCGCAATAAGAAGGTATGATTATTCGATAGGGAATGCTTTTGAGCCGTTTGCAATACCTACGATAGTAGGAGAAATAAAGAAGTATTTACGTGATAAAACTTGGGGCATTCACGTTCCAAGGCGAATTAAAGATTTGGGCGGGAAAATTAAACTTGCGATAGAGGAGTTAACAGATCACCTGCAACGTTCACCAAAGATTATAGAAATCGCAAATCATTTAGGGCTATCGGAAGAGGAAGTGCTAGAAATTATGGATGCGAAAAATAATTATCGAGTATCTTCCTTAGATGATGTAGTCGAAAATGCATCTGATGGAAGTTCGGTAGCGAGAATTGAATCTGTAGGTGAAGTAGAGCAAGGATATGAACAGACAGAAAGGCGTCTCGTTTTAGAGGATATTTTTAACGTATTAAATGAGACAGAAAAGAGTGTTATTCATTATATATTTGGAGAAAATTTAAATCAAAAAGATACAGGGGAACGGTTAGGTATTTCACAAATGCACGTTTCTCGTATTAAAAGACAAGCGATAAGTAAATTGAAGCAAGCCGCGTTTTTAGATACATAAAAATTTAAAATAATGATGTTTAAAACATGAGAAAAGGGGTAGTTATTAAGTATAGGAGGAGATATTAAAATGTCACACGATGTGAAAGAACTAATAGAAGGATTGAATGAAGATTTAGCAGGAGAATACTCGGCGATTATTATGTATAACCATAATGCTGCTACAGTTTCTGGTATATATAGACAAGTGTTAAAACCTTTCTTTGAATCTGAAATTAGCGATGAACAAGGACATGCCCTATATTTAGCGGAAAAAATTAAGACGCTAGGTGGTACACCTACTACGATCCCTTTACCAGTGAAACAAGTGGAAGATGTTCGAGAAATGTTAGAATCCGCTAGACAATCAGAATATGAAACAATTAAGCGTTATGAAGCGAGAAAAGAACAGGCAGCGAAATTAAATATGACAGAGTTAGTTGTAAAACTAGAAGATATGATTGCAGATGAAACAAATCATATGGAAGAATTAGATCGTCTTTTAAATGATAAAGCCATGGTGTTAAATTAAAAGTAGAAATTTATAGAGTGAAAGAACAAATTCCTATTTCTAGGGGTTTGTTCTTTTGTTGTATAAATATGTTTGAGTACGAAATTTTCATTTTGTAACTGAGTATGTAATACTAGAAAAATAGAAAATGATAATAGATTTACATTTTAAATAAGAAAAGGGGAAATAACTTGTGTCCATTTTAATTGTTGATGATAATCCGGTTAACATATTTGTAATTGAGAAAATTTTAAAACAAGCCGGATATCATGATCTTGTATCGCTCAATTCTGCACAAGAGCTCTTCGAATACATACAGTTTGGAAAAGATTCTTCCAGGCATAATGAAATTGACTTAATACTATTAGATATTATGATGCCTGAAATTGATGGACTTGAAGTTTGTAGGCGATTACAAAAAGAGGAGAAGTTTAAAGATATCCCTATTATTTTTGTTACAGCTTTAGAGGATGCAAATAAATTAGCCGAAGCTCTTGATATGGGGGCAATGGATTATATTACGAAACCTATAAATAAAGTTGAACTATTAGCGCGTATGCGTGTAGCGTTACGCTTGAAATCGGAATTAAATTGGCATAAAGAACAAGAAGAAAATCTTCGGAATGAACTAGATTTAGCTACACAAGTACAAAGAAACTTATTAAGTAGCCCATTAAGAGAAAATCATATAAAAATTGAAGCAAGTTACTTACCGTCATTCAAACTAGCTGGAGATATGTATTATTGGTATAAAATCGATGAAAATCGCTACGGTATTATATTATTAGATGTCATGGGACATGGTATATCTGCTTCATTAGTTTGTATGTTTATCTCGTCTGTATTACGTGAATCGATTAAATGTTTAATTGATCCAGAACTCGTCATTAAAGACTTAAATAAATATATGACTCTTTTACATAATGACAATGACAATATCCCATATTATTTTACAGCGATATATTTAGTAGTGGATACAGAAAAGAGAACAATTGAATATGTAAATGCAGGACATCCTTCTGGATACGTGCTAGTTGATGAAGCGAATGTAGTGGAACTAAATCGCGGGAGTTGTGCGGTAGGATTTTTTGATGAAATAAAAGTTGAAAAGACAGTTATACCTTTTGAGAAGAACGCTCAAATAGTATTATTTACAGATGGTGTTCTTGAAGCAATTGCAAATGATGAATTTGAGTCTGAAGAGAAATTACGTGCTTTTACAGAAAGAAAATGGGGAGATTTAGAAGAAGAGATAGAAGGGTTTTATAAGGAAGAACAGAAGAAAACACAATCAGATGATATGTGTCTCATTATGATAAAAACGAATGCGAAATAAAAAGCGTATGAAATCCAAACAGAGGATTTCATACGCTTTTTATTGTATTTTTTGATAAATTTGTTCACTAGGATTAAATTGGGTATAATGCGGCATTATATTTGAAAAACGAAGAGTTTCTTTATTTCCTAAACATAGGAATCCATTGTGACTTAAACTTTCATAAAATAGTTGCTGTACTTGGTTTTGAAGTTTACTTGTAAAGTAAATTAAAACGTTACGACAAAGTATAATATGAAATTCGTTAAAAGATTGATCGGTTACTAAATTATGCTGTGCAAAAATAATGTTTTGTAAAAGTGATGGATTGAAATAAGCAAAACGACTATCCGTCGAATAATAGTTAGAAAATGCTTGTGTACCGCCAGCTTGTAAATAGTTTTTCGTGTAAGTTTGCATTTTATTTAACGGGAGGATGCCTTGTTTTGCTTTTTCTAACACATTTGTATTCATATCTGTTGCGTAAATAACCGACTTTTCACTTAATCCTTCTTCGCGAAGTAAGATGGACATTGATAATACTTCTTCACCAGTTGCGCATCCAGCATGCCAAATTCTAATTTCAGGATGCTTTTTTAATTCAGGAATAACATGCTCTCTAAGCGCTTTAAAAAAGGCAGGGTTACGGAACATCTCAGTTACATTAATCGAGAAATCATTTAATAACTGTTCTAAAACCCCTTCCTCGTGAATTACTTTTTCAATTAATTTTGAAATGGTTGGGATATTAGAGAGCTGCATTCGATTACAAATCCTTCTATAAATAGATGTGCGAGCATATTGACGAAAATCAAATCCTGATAGTTTAAATACCGCTTCCAATAGTAATTCAATTTCTAAGTTCGTGCGCTCATCCGTATCTACTGATGGATCAAAATTATAATACTTATTTTCCACTCCAACTAAACCTCACTTATTTTATTAACCATACACTCATTACCGAATAGAGTTGATGTAGATTTAATGGTTTACTTATATAATCTGAAGCGCCAGCAGATAAACATTTTTCCTTATCATTTGGCATTGCTTTAGCAGTTAATGCGATAATAGGTATTTCATTTAACCCTAAATTCATTCGGATATTTTCCATCGTTTCATAACCGTCCATATTCGGCATCATAATATCCATTAAAATAAGGTCAATATTTGTATTGCTTTTTAGTATTTTTAAACACTCTATGCCGTTTTGGGCAGTAATAATGTTGGCATTTTGTTTTTTTAATGCATTTTGTAACGCAAATATATTTCGATGATCATCATCGACAATTAAAATGGTTTTCTCTTGGAAGACGTTATTTGTTTCGGTAGTAACGATAGTTTCCTCAATAACTTCAGCAGGAATAACATCTTCTATCGTTGCTGCGACTTCTAAATTGGATACTTGGATTTCATTTAAGCCATTTGGAAGGTTAGGAATATATACCGTGAAAGTACTACCTTCTCCTACATTACTCTCTAATGTAATCCAACCACCTAACAATCTAGCAAACTCTTTACAAATAGATAACCCTAAGCCTGTACCACCATATTTCCTAATTGTTGCTCCATCTGCCTGTTGAAAGGCTTCGAAAATAAGTTGATGCTGTTCTTTAGCGATACCAATACCAGTATCTTTTACTGAAATTGTAATCCAATCTTTACTTATAGACTGCATATCATGACTTAAATTGTTTGTTTCTATTGAATCGAAATGTAAAGAAACGGATCCTTTTTCCGTGAATTTAAATGCATTGGATAGTAAGTTTTTAATAATTTGTTCAATCCGTTTTGCATCTGTATAAAACAAATCTGGAATCGTGTCACTGTCTTCAATAGTAAATTCGACATTTTTTTTTGCAGCTATATGTAAAAAGTTTTGATGCATATTGGCTGCCATGTCACTTATGTTCGTTGCTTCAAAAATGATGTCTAGTTTGCCTGCTTCTACTTTAGATAAATCTAGTATGTCATTAATTAAAGTAAGTAAGTCTTTCCCTGATGAATGAATGACAGTTGCTAGTTCAATTTCATCATCCGATAAATGATTATCATGATTTTCTCTTAACATTTCAGATAATAGTAAAATACTATTTAACGGTGTGCGTAATTCATGTGACATATTTGCTAGGAACTCTGATTTGTATTTTGAGCTGCGTAACAACTCGCTTGCTTTTTCTTCTAATTCTGATTTGGTAATTTGTAAGTCAGCTGTCTTCTGCTCAGCTTCTTCAGTTCTAGACTCTAATTGTTCATTCGTTGTTCGTAATTCTTCCGCTTGCATTTGTAGTTCTTCCGCTTGCGTTTGTAATTCTTCTGATTGAACTTGTAACTCTTCTGTCATTGCTTGTGATTCATGTAAAAGAGTTTGAATTCGCATACGTCCTATAATGCTATGGATTGTTAAACCTAGATTATCAATAGTTTGTTGAATTAAATCTTGATGTAAGTCTGAAATCTCAGTTACACTTACTAACTCCATTACTGCAATCACTTCATCCTCAAATAAGATAGGGATGACTAGTAGATTTTTAGGACGTATTTCTAATAAGCCAGTAGTAACGTAACGAAAATCTTCTGGTATGTCCCTGAGAATAAAACTTTTCTTTTCTAAGGCAGACTGTCCAATGAAACCTTCACCCATTTTAATAGATTGTTTTCCAATATCAGTACCTTGATCGGCGAAAGAAGCTTTTTTCACATAGTAGACAGTTTCTTCATATTCTTCACGTACATAAAATGCACCGCAAGAAGTTTGCGTTTTTTGTATAATTCCACTAAGAATTTTTTTACCTAACATCTCAATAGAAGATACACCTTGATACATTAAAATTAATTCTGCAAGCTCAGTTTGTAACCACTCTCTTTTCGATATTTCATCTAGTAGGTGATTTGTTGTATGAGCAAGATCTTTTATTTCATCATGTGTATTTACATGAATTCTTTCCGTAATTTTTTCTTTAGAAGAAATTGATGTAATAGCTTGAATTACATTTTTAATCGTTTTTGTAATGGAATTCGAAATATAGAGTGAAACGATAATGGAAATACAAGAAAGTAAGAACAATAAACTGTATAACCAAATCTCTAATTTATTATTTTCAATATCTAATTGTGCAGCTCTTTTTTTCGTTAGTTGCTCCTCAGTGCTCCGGAAGTTAGTTAGCTGCGACTGTAATGACTGAATTTGAGTCGTGTCGATTGTTTGTACATTATTACTATTATTATTTGTAATGAGTGAGTGAATCTCTTTATTAATCCAACTAGTAATGTTTTCGTTAATCTGTTTTAATTTTTCTTGCTGAGAGGGGTTATCCTCTAATAAAGAAAAAAGGTCTTGAAAATGTTTTTCGTAATCCTTTTCCGCAGAGTTAAGGGATTGCACGTAAGTAGGGTTATTAGAAATGATAAACCCTTTCGCTTTATTTTCAATTGTTAGTAACTCTTTCTCCACTTGATTCGTTAAATTGAGAACTTTAAAATCGTGATCAATAATAAAATTGCGAGATTTTTGTAAGCTGGAAATCTCATTGTTTAACATAATGAAAGAAACAAGTAAGAACAAAATGATAACTAAATAACCAGCCATAATTTTGTAGCGAATACTAAATTTTGCTTTCGAGTTCATTAAAAATTCCTACCTTCAAGGTTATTAAAACTTTTCTATTTTAAAGAATGAAAAACGTAATATATATTATATCAGTTTTCATAAGGCCAAACTAGAAATCCCCCTATTGTATTAGGGGGTTCTTTTTTAATAGAGGAAATCATTTTGAAATATAAAAACATATATGAAAGGTAGTAAACGAGGGAATAGAGGATAACAAACATTCTAAGAAGGGAAGAGTGTTCTTAAAGCTCTTTTTGCATCTATTCCTTCAAAAATAAATAATACAAGCTCTCTCTTTTTTACCGTAAGGAAAAAGGATACTAATGTGCTTAAGTTTTTAATAGAAGTAAGTGTTCCGTGTTTACTTATAAACAAGTTCGTTTGAAATGTTGTCATTAAAGCGTAAAAATGATGAATCTGAGTTATTGTAGGCGTTTCATTATAAGAAATAGTAGTAGAGTGAATGGCGTTCATTGCAATATTCCTTTCCATATAGTAAGCATAACAATATAAACATACCCGTTTTAAAAAATGTTAAACATATAAATAAGAAAAAATATAAGTATAGTTTTTTACGTTTAGAAAAGGTTAGGAAGGGTATACATATACTACAAAGAGATTGACTGAAGATGAATTGTAAGATGTCTATGTTTAGTAGATTAGTCTATCAAAATATACTTTTAATTTAAATAAAAAGGAGCCTGGTATACATGAATGAAATGATGATTGATATTACGTTTGATTTAATTTACTTGTTAAGTAGTTCGCTTGTAATACTGTTACTATTCGCTTTTTTCGTAAATGGTTATGTTAATAAGAAGATTAGTGTATACAGAAATGAAGAAGGATAAAGATGCATTATATAAAAATAAAAGGGCGTATATGTATATAAAAATTTAGGAGGTTAATAGTTATGAATGTAGATAGAAAAATAGTAGGTGTTTTTAGAACAATTGATGATGCGGCACTCGTTATTAATGAATTAAATGATAAAGGATACTCAGCAGATAACATTTCAGCTATTGCGAAAGATCAAAAGGAAATTGAACATCTGGAAGAAAAGTCGGGTGAAAAAGTGAATAGCGAAACTGCACATAAAGCAGATATCTTTTCAGCGACAGGGCTTGTAGCAGGAGGAGTAGCAGGGGGACTAGGTGGTTTATTAACAGGTCTTGGTATACTTGCCATTTCTGGAATGGGTCCAATTGTAGCAGCAGGACCAATCGCAGCAGCTATTGGAGGAGCCGGTATTGGCGGAGGAGCTGGAAGTTTAATAGGAGCATTTATCGGCTTAGGAATTCCAGAAGAACATGCTAAAAAGTATGAAGAATATATTTACGATGGAAATATATTAATTTTAGTAGATGCAAAGTTAGATGATAAGTTAGAAATCTATAAAATATTTGATAAGCATAATGCCTATAACTCTGATTTCTTTAAATAATATGTACTTCATATATCAATTATGAAAAATGTGGACATAGTGAATATCGTTTTTGATCTTACAACTTTGGCGCGGCCGAGGAGTCGTATGACTATAAGAGAGGAAGGGCTTATAGTAAAAGATCAAGTTCTATTCTGTTATTTAAAAGGGAAGGGTGTCGTTTCGTGATTGTAAAAATATTAAAGGATAGTAGTAATAGTTTCCTTTGTACGGTTCAAAATAAAAATGGAGAGAAGTATGTGAAGAAATGGTTTCGTAAACATGAGAACAATGAAAAATTAGGACGACCAACTTTCAAAGAAGTAGAAAAGGACTGGAAAGAAAATAAAGAATCGTTTATGTATCCAAATATTAAAGTGCTTTATTAAAATGAAACATAATGCGCGTTTCATTCTTACAAAACTGTCACATTCCTGTAAGGTAATTCAATAGATTAGTTGTTTGTTCCATGTCATAATAAAGACATAAGAAAGCTAATCAAAAAACTATAAGTTATTAGGAGAGTGTCAGTCATGATTGTAACAACAACGTCTGGAATTCAAGGTAAAGAAATTATTGAGTATATCGATATTGTAAATGGTGAAGCTATTATGGGTGCAAATATTGTCCGCGATTTATTCGCTTCTGTTCGTGATGTTGTCGGTGGTCGTGCTGGTTCTTATGAAAGCAAGCTAAAAGAAGCTCGTGATATCGCAATGGATGAAATGAAAGAACTTGCAAAACAAAAAGGTGCGAACGCTATCGTTGGTATTGACGTAGATTATGAAGTTGTTCGTGATGGCATGTTAATGGTTGCTGTAAGTGGTACAGCTGTACGTATATAAGTAAATAAAAAAACAGGCTCCCCCTCGAAGCTTATGCTTTGAGGGGATTTTTTTTGTAACTCGTTAAAAATACTTTTCCCTTTGTTTTTTCAGCAGAATGCACAACGGCAACCGCAGTTTTCACATCCGCTAAGTCATACGTAGAATGTACTGTCATAAAACGTAATTTTTTATCCTCAACTAAACGAATTAAGTGACGAAACGTTTCTTGCCATTTATACGGTGACACGTCTGTATTCCAATGTCGTAAATGAAATATGTTAGCATGCACCTTTGCTTTCGTAACAATTTCGGCCCAGTTTACTTGTACGCCTGATAGAAGACCGATAGTTAAAAAG
>NZ_JAEHBO010000068.1:0-30044 GCF_016483575.1 Bacillus cereus group sp. N12 | reverse complement strand
GGTTTTTATGTATTTCATATTCAAAATACCATTCAATCATCCAAGATCACTCCCCTTGCTTACTTTACACCTACGTACTATATTATATGATTTCACCTTAATAGGGAAGCTAAATGTATAATCTCTCCCGTGTAATTATTATACAAAAAAAGTAGAGAGGAGATTCTCCTCTCTACTTTTACTTATGTTGTACAAACTTAACCATTAAATTTGCGATTGTATGCTGCTCTTGTTCATCAGCAACTTTCCAAAGCTCAGACAACAATTTTTCTTGATCGTTACGCGCTTCTACTTCATTTGCTAAATAATCGCCAACACGAAATGCCATATCTGATACGGCACCATTATTAAGCCCTTTTCCTTCCGCTTGTTCTAAACGTTCTCCTAAAAAGCTCTTCCACTGATCAAAATTATCTAACACTGACATAATTAAGCACCTCACTATTGAGTAATAAAATCATGCTTAATTTGTGCAACTTTTCATTTTTTATGTAAGAATTTTTTAACAATGCCAGCCACCATTCACACCGATAATTTGTCCAGTTATGTAAGATGCTCCTGATGATACGAGAAATGAAACTGTCTTTGCTACCTCTTCTGGTAAACCTATTCTGCCTAATGGTATCTCTTCAGCAATGCCAATCTTATCTTCTTCAGAAAAGACACTTAACATTTCCGTTTCAATTGCACCTGGTGCTACCGCATTCACACGCAATCCACTTAAAGAAACCTCTTTTGCTAAAGCTTTCACATATGAATTTTGTGCTCCCTTTACCATTGAATATAACACTTCACAAGAAGCCCCTATTTGCCCCCATATAGATGAAACAACTACAATATTTCCACTTCTCCGCCCAATCATAGATGGAAGTGCCATTGATAGTAATTTATATACACTCTTAACTTGAAGTTCTACCATATAATTCAACTCATCATTTGTTACATCTGTCACTAATCCAAAGATACTCTTCCCAGCTGCGTATACGATAACATCAATAGGATGTTCAATTTGTCCCCACAACTGCTCTGCCCCATCATTAGAAGCTAAATCCGCTTGAACAGGAATTACTTCACCCCATTCCTTCTGTAACTCATTTACCTTCTCTTCACTGTTATTGTAATGAACATATACAGTATATCCATCTTGAATTAATTGTTTTGAAATAGCAGAGCCAATCCCTCCGCTCCCTCCAGTTACTAATGCATACTTTTTCATAATTACCCTCTCTTATCTCTACAAGCTCATTTTTCATATAACTAAATAATACCCTCATCTTACAATTTATCAATGATAAGATGAGGGTATCTTTTAAATTTTATTTTTTCGGTAAAACTTGACAAACGCTCATTTTTTCTTCTGATAATAATAATTTCGCTACTTCTTGTAAATCTTGAACAGTTAGGCTTTCTAATTCAGTCAATGCATCAAACAAGCTAGATTCATTAAACGCATATCGCGTAAATTGATTTGCAATATATTCCGGTGAATTCAACGAGCGTAAAAAGCCACCAATTTTCTTTTTCTTTACTCGTTCTAATGCTGCCTCATCTAATTGATCATAATTTGTGTTTAATAAAATATCTTTCAAACGCTTTTCCAATTCATCCGGTTGCTTCGTATCACCGCCAACCATTGCAAAACCGAAGTTATTCTCTTCCGTATAATCATACGAGAACGAATCATCAATAAGCCCTTCATTATATAACGATTCATAATGAACGGAGCTTTTTCCAAATAAATAATCTAAAAGTAACGTAAGCGCGATTTCTTGTTTTAAAAGAGCTTTCCCTTTTTCTTTTAAATTTGTCGCTTTAATACCGACTAAACATTTCGGTGTTTGTACAGGCATTGAAATGATTTTCTTCTTTTCATTTACCTCATTTGGTTCATCTTCAAATGAACGTACAATTTCCGGCTGATTTTTATAATCTTTTTTCGCTTGATTTTCACGCACTAAGTCCATTGTTTCCTCTGGATCAATTGCACCAACAACAAATAGTAACATATTGCTCGGATGATAAAATGTTTCGTAGCATTCATATAATAGGTCTTTCGTAATTTTACTAATAGACTCGATTGTCCCTGCAATATCAATTTTAATGGGGTGCTTTACAAACAAGCTATCAATTAATCCAAAGTATAAGCGCCAATCTGGATTATCTTGATACATTTGAATTTCCTGTCCGATAATCCCCTTTTCTTTTTCAACAGTTTTTTCAGAGAAGTAAGGCTCTTGTACGAAATTTAACAACGTATTTAAATTTTGTTCTACATTTGATGTGCATGAAAAAAGATAAGCTGTTCTTGTAAAGGATGTGAAAGCATTTGCCGATGCTCCTTGTTTACTAAACAATTGAAAAGCATCGTGATCTTCTTTTTCAAATAATTTATGCTCAAGAAAATGCGCAATTCCGTCAGGTACACGAATCATTTCTTCTTTACCTAATGGTACGAATGTATTATCCATAGAACCATACTTTGTCGTAAACGTTGCAAATGTTTTATTAAATCCTTGCTTCGGTAAAACATATACATCTAATCCATTCGGAAGTTTTTCATAATAGAGCGTCTCTTTTAATTGCTCATAAACAATCTTCTCCATTTATTCTCCCTCCGTTCCTTGTAAAAAGTAAATTGTATCTAGTTCAATATTTTTAGCAACTTTCACAATCTCTTCTTTCGTCACACTTTCTATACCTGTTAACCATTCTTCAACTGGACGTGTACGATCTGAAATAATACCATGATATAGCATTTCCACAAATCCACGTGGCGTATCAATTGCTTCTAATATTTGATTTTGAATGACACTTTTCGTTTGATGCATCTCTTCTTCAGAAAAATCACCATTTTGCATCGCAAGCATTTGTTCTTTAATAATTTCAACTGCTTTTTCATAATTTTTTGCTTCAATCCCTGACATAACAAACAACAAGCCTTTATGACTTTCAAATCTTGATGCTGCATAGTACGCTAAACTATTCTTTTCACGGACATTTACGAATAACTTTGAATGAGAAAAACCTCCAAACAGCCCATTGAACAATTGCAGCGCGAAATAATCTTCATCTTTATATGTGACAAACGTACGATAACCAATGTGTAATTTACTTTGTTTTAATTCTTGTTTTTCAACAACTTCTTTTTCTTCATTATTTCGCTTATGAAGGAGTACATTTCTTTCTCTCACAGGACGCGCTGTAATAGAAAAATACTTACTTACAAGATCAACTGCGTTTTCTGAAATATCACCAATAATATATAGATCCATTTCATCTTCCGCTAACACCTTTTGATAATATTGATACAGACTTTCATTTGTAATAGAAGTAACACTCTCTTTTTTTCCATTTGCACTTAATCGATACGGTTCTACTTTGCACATTTCTTCGATTAAACGCTCATTTGCATAGCGCATTTTATCATCATAAGTAGCTTCAATTCTCTGCAAAAGCGCTCTTTTTTCACTTTCTACAATAGAAGGTAGGAAACTATTCCCCTCTGTTACTGGATGTAAAACAATATCCGATAACATAGAAAGCGCTTTTTCAAATAACGGTGGTGCATCGTGTAAATATACTTCATTTGCAATGTCTACATAAATGGAGATGATATGGTCTTCCCCTTTTTTACTTACATCTACTCCCAAAGAAGATCCGTATAATTCTTCTAAATATTGACGTAGACGAATTACAGAAGGAAGTTTTTCTGTCGCACTTTGCAATACGTATGGCAATAGGGCACGCTCTGTCACCGTCTCCTCATTTAAAGGTGCTTTAAAACGAAATACAAAGGTATTTGTTTTATATTTATCAGTCGGAATAATATGTACTCGCAAACCACCTAACTCATGTAATTGTTGTTCCATTAGTTTCATTTATAGCCCTCCTTTACGTATATAGGAATATTCCTCTTCAATATACAGTTTTTAGAAATAAAAAACCAATTTTTCTTCCTTATTATGCTTACAAATGACTTTTTCTAAAAACTATAATATGTAAGGAACATAGTAAAATTTCGTATTACATATATTCTATGTAAAAAAGCTCACACTAATGTGCGAGCTTTTTTCTACTTACAAATTACTTATCGTTTTCCTTTTTCATAAGGAGTTCCTAATGCTTTCGGAGCTTCAGAACGACCTACAAAACCGACAAGTGCTAATATTGTGAATACATACGGTAATATCGTTAATAAAACACTTGGAATCTGGTCTAATACAGGAATTGTTCCACCCGTTACACTAAGAGACTGAGCAAAACCAAAGAATAGAGCTGCACCCAGTGCGCCTAGCGGATTCCACTTCCCAAAGATCATAGCAGCTAAAGCTAAGAAACCTTGTCCTGTAATAGTTGCCCCTGAGAAGTTATTAGAAATGGACATTGCAAAAATCGCTCCACCAATTCCGGCAAACACCCCTGATATACAAACGCCGATATAGCGCATTTTATATACGTTAATCCCCATCGTATCCGCTGCCATTGGGTGTTCACCAACAGCACGCAATCGAAGACCAAACGGTGTTTTATAAATAACATACCAAACAACAAATGCTAAAATAATCGCAATATACGACGTTATTGGTACATTTGAAAAGAATATTTTCCCTATAACCGGAATATCCGAAAGACCTGGAATATCAATCTTTTCAATACGGTACTGAATAAAGTCAGTCTGCCCTTTATCAAAGATCTTCTTAATTGCAAATACTGTTAAACCAAGAGATAAGAAGTTAATTGCTACACCACTTACAACTTGATCCGCTCGGAATGTAATAGATGCTACTGCATGAAGTAATGCAAATAAACCACTACCAATTGCCGCAAACAATAACGCAATCCACGGAGTCATCGTTCCCCAAGTATCACCCATTAATAAGTTTGTAACAACTCCAATAAATGCACCAAATAGCATTAGTCCTTCTAATCCGATATTTACAACACCCGATCGTTCACTAAATACACCACCTAGTGCTGTGAAAATTATAGGTGCCGATGTATATAACGTACCCGTCACAAGAATGGCTAATATATCTAAAAAGCTCATTTATTTCCCCTCCTTGCTCATGCGTGTAAGCGCCCATCTTAACACATAACTACATGCAACAAAGAAGATGATACATGCAATAATTACGTTTATAAGCTCTGATGGCACATCTGCCTCAAAGTTCATTTGAGGGGAAGCACTTTTCAAACCACCAAATAATAAAGCTGAAAGGATAATACCAAACGGATTATTTCCTCCAAGTAAGGCTACGGCAATCCCGTCAAACCCTACCCCTGTAAAGGAGGACATCGCTGTCATGCTTTGGAATGTTCCTAATCCTTCCATCGCTCCACCAATCCCTGCGAACGCACCAGCAATTGTCATGGAAAATACTACATTACGAGAAACTTTCATCCCTGCATATTGAGAAGCATGTTGATTAAATCCTACTGACTTTAATTCATAACCTAAAGTTGTTCGATCTAATAAGAACCACATTAAAATAGCGATTAAAATTGCTACAATAATTCCCCAGTGAAGGCGTGAACCGTCAGTAATGGATGCAAGCCAGTCTGAAGATAATGACGCACTCTCTTTAATGTCGTACGTTTTATCATTACCCTCGTGTAAAAAGCGCTTAATAATATCATATGTTACATATAACGCGATATAGTTCATCATAATTGTTACAATAACTTCATTAACTTGAAACTTTCCCTTTAAATATCCAGGGATGAAACCCCAGATTCCGCCTACTAACGCCGCGAATAAAATAGATAATGGAATGTGAAGAACAGCTGGTAGCGAGACTGCATAACCGAACCAAACCGCTGCAAGCCAACCAACTAACAATTGACCCTCTACCCCGATATTAAATAAACCTGTACGAAATGCAAACGCCACCGATAAACCAGCAAGAATAAGCGGTATCATTGTACGAAGTGTTTCACCAATCGCACTTGGACTGCCGAACATGCCTGTCCAAAGTGCACTATAACCAACAATTGGGTCATAGCCACTAACTAGCATTACAATCGCTCCTACAAGTAAGCCAAAAATAACGGATAGTACTGGGACTAAAATATTTATCGTTCGTTCTGTTAAAAGTTTTTTAGCCATTTGTACCCACCTGCTCCTTCTTTGTTCCTCCAGCCATTAACAATCCAAGCTGTTGTTCATTCGTTTCTTTCGCATCAACTATTGCTACAATTGTTCCTTCATAAATAACAGCAATTCGATCGCTAACATTTAAAATTTCCTCTAACTCTAGTGATAAAAGTAATACACCTTTTCCTTTATCTCTTTGCTCTATTAATCTCTTATGAATAAATTCAATTGCCCCTACATCTAAACCACGTGTCGGCTGTGCAGCAATTAATAAATCTGGATCACGGTCTACTTCACGTGCAATAATTGCCTTTTGCTGATTTCCCCCAGATAGTGCACGAGCTAACGTTTGCTCACTAGGTGTACGTACATCAAACTGTTCAATAAGTGCCTTTGCTTTTTCTGTAATTTTGCTGAAATTTAAAATCCCTTTCTTTGAAAACGGATTTTTATAGTACGTTTGCAAAACTATATTATCTCTAACAGAAAAATCAAGAACGAGTCCGTGTTTATGACGATCTTCTGGAATATGACCAATTCCTTCTTCTGTTATTTTTCTAACAGGCCAATTTGTTATTTCTTTCCCTTTAATTGCAATAGAACCTGACTCAACTTTTCGTAAACCAGTAATTGCTTCTATTAATTCACTTTGTCCGTTTCCATCAATTCCTGCAATACCAACAATTTCCCCCGCACGAACAGTTAAGTCAAGGCCTTTTACAGCAGGTAGTTGACGTGCATCGTGAACAACAAGGTTTGCAATTGAAAGTACCTCTTCTTTTGGCTTCGCGTCTATTTTTTCTGTTTTAAAATTCACTTGACGTCCGACCATTAATTCTGCAAGTTTATTTTCATCCGTATTTGCAACGTCAACCGTTCCAATCCCTTTTCCTTTACGAATAATCGTACAACGATCGCAAACTTCCATAATTTCTTTCAACTTATGTGTAATAAGAACAATAGATTTCCCTTCTTGCACAAGCTTTTTCATAATTTGAATTAGCTCATGAATTTCTTGTGGTGTTAACACAGCTGTCGGTTCATCAAATATTAAAATTTCTGCCCCGCGGTAAAGTGTTTTTAAAATCTCAACACGCTGTTGCATACCGACAGAAATATCTTGTATTTTCGCATATGGATCTACAGCTAAACCGTATTGTTCAGACAGTTTTTGAATTTCTTTAGCAGCTTCCTCAACAGCAATTTTCCCTTTTTTCTTCGGTTCGTTTCCGAGAATAATATTCTCTGTAACTGTAAAATTATGAACAAGCATAAAGTGCTGATGTACCATTCCAATACCAAGGTCATTTGCTATATTCGGATTTGTAATCTTTACAGTTTTTCCTTTAATTTTAATTTCACCTTGTTCTGGCTGGTACAAACCAAATAGTACATTCATCAATGTGGATTTCCCTGCACCATTTTCTCCAAGTAAAGCATGTATTTCTCCCTGCTTTACTTGCAGCGTAATATCATCATTCGCTACAATGCCTGGGAATACTTTCGTAATGTTATTCATCTCAATTACGTATTCCATTGTGTTCCTCCTTTTAACAGGGAACATTCCCCTATTACACTATTAACTTATTAAGCAATTCGGAAGCTTTATACATACAAAGGTTAGTTCTATGAACTAACCTTTGCTATTTCTCTATTTATTTTTTTAGAGAAGCTTCATATTCTTTATACTCTTTATCTGTAGCTGGTACTTTAATTGCACCATCTGTAATTTTCTTTTCAAACTCTTCTACTTTTGTTAAAATTTCAGGGTTAACTTTTTTCACGTTGTCAGTTGTTTTTGCAATACCAACGCCGTCATCTTTTAAGCCAAACGCTTCTATTTTACCGCCTTTTAATTTACCGTCTTTCGCTTCTTGTGCTACTTTTTCAACAGCGATATCTACACGTTTTACCATTGAAGTTAATGTTACGTTTTCAGGCATACCTTCTTGGTTTTGGTCACGGTCAACACCGATTACCCAAACGTTTTCACCTTTTTTCTTACGGTTTTTCGCTTCAGTGAATACACCATTACCTGTACCACCAGCAGCATGATAAATTACATCTACGCCTTGACCATACATTGCTGAAGCAAGTACTGTACCTTTTTCAGGTTTATCAAATGCTTCTGCATATTCAGATACGATTTCAATATTTGGATTTACTGCCTTTGCACCAGCTTTAAATCCATTTTCGAATTTACTAATTAAATCACTCTTCATTCCACCAACAAATCCTACTTTATTCGATTTCGTTGACATAGCTGCTACCGCACCTACAAGGAATGAGCCTTCATGATCTTTAAATGTAATGCTTGTTACGTTTGGTGCATCTACAACAGTATCAACGATTGCGAATTGTTGTTTTGGAGATTCTTTTGCTACTTCTTTAATTGCACCTTCTAATTTATAACCAATTCCGAAAGATAAATCATACTTATCTTTTGAAAATTTCTTTAAGTTCGGAATATAATCTGCTTCTTTTTCAGACTGTAGGTAACGATAATTTGTCTTTTCCTTTAAATCGTTATCTTTACCAAACTTTTTTAGCCCTTCCCAAGAAGATTGGTTGAATGATTTATCATCAACGCCTCCAACATCTGTTACCATACCGACTTTGAAATCTTTATTGTCTTTACTGTCTTTCTTGTCACTGCTCGCTTTATCCGAGTTACCACATGCACCTAAAACTGTACTTGCTGCTAATGTTAATGATAATAAAAGACCTGCTTTTTTCTTCATACTAGAAACCCCTCCTAAAATGATATATATATTTCTTCTTACGCTGCTGTCCCTTACTTCTTGCTGTCACCTCCCTAAAAAGGAACTTACTTACATACGTTTTCTTAATACGTGGAAGCTAAACTTATCAGCTCTAAAGTAATTAATAGAATATAAGATTGGCTCATCATTTTGATCATAGTGCATTTGTTTTAATACAAGCAGTGCTGTTTCAGGCTCACATTCTAAAATCGGTGAGATTTTCGGATGGTAACCAATCGGCTCAATATGAGCAACCGCATACGTTATGCGCTTATGCGTGTTATTATGTATCACTGTAAGTAATGATTCTTCATTGTAGCCCGATAAATCCGGCAATATTTCTTTTGCAAGTTTATCAATGCAATATACAACAGGTTCCCCATCCGCTGTACGCACACGCTCAATCATCACTGCATTAAAACCATCTTCACTATTAAACTTCTCTTTTTCTTCTTCGGTTAAAGTTGTTGTAGATGATGATAAAAAGATTGTTCCTGGTGTTTTCCCCACACTAGAAATCATATCTGTAATACTAGAAAGTTGTTCTATTCCAGAAGAAAATAATGGCTTTGCATTTACAAACGTCCCTACACCATGTCTACGAATGACAACATTTTCTTCTTCTAAAATACGCAATGCTTCCCTTAAAGTAGCTCTACTTACGCCAAGTTCTTTCGCTAAATCAAACTCTGATGGCAGCTTTTGTCTTTCTTTGTAAGCCCCATCTTTAATTTTTTCTTTGATGTGATCAATCACCCGTAAATATAGGTGACGACTATCGGATTTTACTGACATAAGACTCCCCCGCATTTCAATTATTCGACCTCTGATGTAAGACTTCTTTTCTCTTTTTTCAACTTACAACATAGTAAACATGACTAATCACTAAAAATAAACACAATTGTCGAATAAATATTAATAATTTTTTTAGATAAAATTTTCACTCTTTACTGCATAAAAAAAACTTTGCACCATAAACATTCCTCTTTTCGAGAAAAAGTTCGGCACAAAGATCCCTTACATCCTTTGTTACACACTTTTCCCCTCATAGTCTAGCAATTCATGGTTGCCAGGTAGAAACTTATGGACCTTATCTCCAAGATTATATGAGGCAGTGATTCTTTTCGAAGTAATCTTACCACTTGCTCTCATACGTGTCAACAAAATTTAACATTTTTCTACAATGAATATCGAACATTTATAAAAAGGCACACTCATAGCATTCGTATTCTAAAGAATCGACTTGAATGTAAGCCCTTTCTTTCTTGTTGAATATAGTATATAACAAAAACAGTATATAAAAAAGCCTAATTGCAAAAACAATTAGGCTTTTTTTAAGAACTTTTTTCTTGTACATCATTAATGAGCACTTCTCTCGGTTTACTACCCTCATATGGACCTACTACACCGTTCATTTCCATTGCATCAATTAGACGAGCAGCTCGCGTATAACCTACTCTAAATCTACGTTGCAACATAGAAACAGACGCTGTTTGCATTTCCACTATGAGCTGAACTGCTTCATCGTATAATTCATCTTCAACTTGCTGCTTTGTCTCAGGGACATCTTGTGGAATCATATCCTCTTGATATTGTGCTTTTTGCTGCCCAATAACATATTCTACAACTCTCTCAACTTCATCATCTGATAAAAATGCACCTTGTACACGAACAGGCTTTGATGCACCAATTGGTATAAATAGCATATCTCCACGACCTAGCAGCTTCTCTGCGCCACCACCATCAAGAATTGTACGAGAATCCGTTTGAGAAGATACAGCGAATGCAATACGTGATGGAATATTCGCTTTAATAACACCTGTAATAACGTCAACCGATGGGCGCTGCGTTGCAATAATTAAATGAATACCAGCCGCACGAGCCATTTGTGCCAAGCGCATTATCGCATCCTCTACATCCGACGAAGCAACCATCATTAAATCTGCTAACTCATCCACAATTACTACAATATACGGTAATTCAGGTTGTTTCGCTTCCGATTGATTATTATGCGCTTTAATATAATCGTTATACCCTTCAATATTCCGCGTACCACTATGAGCAAACAACTCATAACGGCGTTCCATCTCACTTACAACCTTTTTCAAAGCTTGCGATGCTTTTTTCGGATCAGTTACAACTGGTGTTAATAAATGGGGCACACCATTATATACATTTAACTCTACCATTTTCGGATCGATCATCATTAATTTTACTTCATGCGGTTTTGCACGCATTAAAATACTAACTATAATCCCGTTAATACACACACTTTTCCCACTACCTGTCGCACCGGCTACTAGTAAATGGGGCATTTTATTTAAACGGGCCAATACAGCTTCACCTGTAATATCTCGTCCAAGACCAATTAACAACTTCTCTTCTGGATGATTATTAGCCTTAGAGTCCAGCACTTCCCTAAGTGTTACCATAGAAACTTCTGAGTTCGGAACTTCAATCCCTACAGCTGATTTCCCGGGAATAGGCGCTTCAATACGAATGTCTTTCGCAGCTAAAGCAAGCGCTAAATCATCACTTAAACTAACAATTTTACTTACCTTTACTCCCATATCAGGATACACTTCATACTTCGTAACTGCAGGACCTCTGTGTACTTTTGTCACTTTCGCTTTCACACCAAAACTTTGGAATGTACGTTCCAATTTACGAGCATTTTCATAAATTTCCGCATTTTCATTTGTAACTTGCTTATTTTTTGGGAACTTTAATATATCAAGCGAAGGAAGCTTATAATCTTTATTTTCAACATTTGAAAATTGCATCGGTGGGGCACTTGTTTCCGCCTCTAAAGATTCCACAATTTTTTCTCCACGCTTTTTCTTAGGCTCTTCAATAGGTGGAGCTTCTTCAATAAACGGTGAAGTAATTGGATCTGTTACATGTTCTTCTTCCATCCGTTTATCCTCTTCTTCATTTACAGGATAATTCTCAGTGAAATTTGAAATAATGGGGGGATCAATTTGCATCTCTTCCATCGGCTCAATCACTTCTTCTTGCTCCACAGCACGTGCGTGTCTTGAACTTCTTGTTGTTTTTTTCTTTTCTGTTTGTTCAGCAATCCTTTTTGATCGCCAATCTTTATAATCCCCTTGCATAACTTGAAATTGACTTCTAAGAATTCTACCCACCGGGGCAAGAACTTCTCCAATATGCTTATTTGTTATACAAAGTATTCCAAGAATAACTAAAATAATTCCAATGATATAGGCTCCTACTTCATCAAATAAGAAGTAACATGTTGCGAACATGAGCGCACCAAACATCCCACCGCCTAAGTGAACGCTATCTGGCCCTTTTTTCATTTCAAGAAAGAAGTTATCTTTCGTACTCACAATAACAGAAGTATTTTGCACTGCTCCATCTTTCGTAAGAAGGTTAAATAATGTAATATGACTGAACATTAATATCGCCAATACAATTAAATAAAAACCGATTAACCGTTTATTTAAAAGGTTCGGCCATCCACGTTTTATAACAAACGAAACCGATAAAGCTATTACACCTAACACACCAATTATGTACCACTCACCAAAGAAGAAGCGAAAAAATAACACAAACGATTTCCCTACAACGCCTAGCTGTAAAATCGTAATGATTGAAAGTGCAAAAAGAGCCAAACCGACGATTTCATAATATAGAGTTGGCTTTATCGTACGTCTTGCCTTTGCCTTCGTCCCTCTTTGCTTTTGTTTTGCCATTTCTTCACCTCGTGTTCTACATATAAATAAGGACAACCTCTAAAAAAACTCTACTTATATGTCTGTTTTCTCTATTCTTTCAGGTCTTTATCTCTTCTATTTTTACACTTCTTGTAAAATGTTAAATAAACAGAAGAAAGCAGCCCCCTACTCATGGCTGCTCAACCGTCTTGTTTTTTATATTATACCATAGCTTCTGAACAAAATCCTTCTTTTTGCTAAAAGGTTATTTTCTGACCAGGCTCATACTCTAAGTAGTGAAATGGATTCGTACTTAACACACGCACAATAGAATAACACCCATGTTCTTCTTCAGAAACCATTAATTCAACACCATGTATATTTACAACTTTTTGACTTTCACATTGCGAATAATCGGCAGGGTATACAAGTTGCTCTGGCATAATTGTATATAGAATCATTGTAGCATCGTTCCTTCTGCATTATCATCTGCGCGAGCCTCTATTAATTCGTTTAGTTTTTGAAGTGCACTCCCAATGCCACCCACATCATCAATAAGACCATACTTCACTGCATCTCCACCAATTACATTCGTCCCAATATCTCGGGTCAAATTCCCTTTCGCAAACATAAGTTCTTTAAAACGATCTTCCGTTACTTTCGAATGTTTCGTCACAAATCGAATGACTCTTTCTTGCATTTTATCCAAATACTCAAATGTTTGCGGCACACCTATAACAAGACCGGTTAAACGAATTGGGTGAATCGTCATCGTCGCTGTTTCTGCAATAAATGAATAATCAGTCGAAACTGCAATTGGTACACCAATCGAATGCCCTCCGCCTAAAACAAGAGATACCGTCGGTTTCGAAAGCGAAGCTACCATCTCAGAAATTGCTAGCCCTGCTTCAACGTCTCCTCCAACTGTGTTTAATATTAAAAGCAAACCTTCAATTTTCGGATTTTGCTCAATCGCGACAATTTGCGGGATAATGTGCTCATATTTTGTTGTTTTATTTTGCGGTGGCAACTGAACATGACCTTCCACCTGTCCAATGATTGTTAAACAATGAATACGTGATTCATTCATTTGCGGCACATTCGTTTGTCCAAGCTGTTGAATTTTCTCCACTATTGAAGCTTCTTTCGGAACTTCTTTCGGCCCAGCTTCTTTTTCTTCATTTGTATAACGATCACGTTCTGTCATATCGCATCCCCTTTCACTCGTATATAACTATTATTTCTTAAGTTATAAATTTCATTCGATAGGGTTTAAAAAGAAAAAAGATCACCCGTAAAGGTGATCTTTTTTACACTTCCATAATAATCGGTAAAATCATAGGTTTTCTCTTTGTCTCTTCGTACAAGAACTGCCCTAATAATTCACGAATATTTTGTTTTAACATAGACCATTCAATTGAATATTCTTTAATTGATTGCTCAACAATCATGCGTACAATCTCTGTAGATCGCTCAATTAATGCTTCTGATTCACGAACATATACAAAACCACGTGAAATGATTTCTGGACCAGAGATAATTTTCTTTTCATCTTTACCAAGTGTTACAACAACTACTAATATTCCATCTTGAGATAACATCTTTCTATCTCGAAGAACGATATTACCAACGTCACCTACACCTAATCCATCAATTAAGACATTACCAGCTTGCACTTTACCAACTAAGTTTGCTTCATTATCACCAAAAGCAATTACATCGCCTTTTTCTACGATAAAAATATTTTCTCTTGTAATACCTACATCTTCAGCTAAATATGCATGTGCTTTTTGCATACGAAACTCACCATGTACGGGTACAAAATACTTAGGTTTCATTAAATTTAACATTAGTTTTAATTCTTCTTGACTACCATGACCTGAAACGTGAACTTTTCTTTCACCGTAATAAATAACTTCAGCTCCAGCTCTAAATAACAAATCAATAATTTTCGATACAGATATTTCATTCCCCGGAATTGGAGAAGCTGCAATAATAACAGTATCACCTTTACGAATTGAAATTTGTTTATGAGCTTGCTTCGCCATTCTAGAAAGTGCTGCCATCGGTTCCCCTTGACTACCTGTCGTTAAAATAGCTACCTTTTTCTCTGGGAAGTTGTCTACTTCTTGTAATGAAATAACCATACCTTCTGGAACATCTAAATAACCAAGACGTCTTGCAATGTCTACTACTTTCACCATACTACGTCCTACTACCGCTACTTTTCTTCCTGTTTCGGCAGCCGCGTCAAATACTTGTTGAATACGATGTACGTTCGATGCAAATGAAGCAACGATAATACGACCTTCTGCACCGTAGAACACTTTAGAAATTTCTACACCAACTTCTTTTTCCGAACCTGTATAGCCTGGACGCTCAGCGTTTGTACTATCAGATAATAAGCAAAGTACGCCTTCATTTCCGATTTGTGCCATTTTCCCAAGATCTGCTCCATTATTTCCAATTGGAGTTTGATCAAATTTAAAGTCTCCTGTATACACTACAGCACCTTTTGATGTATGGAAACAAACACCAACAGAATCCGGAATACTATGTGTCGTTCCAAAGAATGACACTGTTGTAGTATTAAACTCTACTGTTGAATTTGAATCGATTGTTTTTAAGTCCACACGGCCTAACATGCCCGCTTCACCAAGTTTTTCTTGTATAAGTCCTACCGTTAATTTCGTTGCATACACTGGAATAGATAATTTACGAAGTACATAAACAATTCCACCAATATGATCTTCATGACCGTGAGTAATAAATAAACCTTTTACTCGCTCTTGATTTTCCACTAAGTATGTAATATCAGGAATAACGATATCAATCCCAAACATTTCATCTCCTGGGAACATTAATCCTGCATCTACAATAAAGATTTCAGAATCAATTTCAACACAGTACATGTTTTTCCCGATTTCACCTACTCCACCAAGAGCAAATACTTTAACAGACTCATTCTCTTTTCTCTTCATGTTGTTGCCTGGTTTAAAAATCTTGCAAACACTGATTTCACTAAAATTGTAGAGACACCAGGGGAAACTCTACAACCACCATATATTCACCGTCCAAGACGAATGTCCTTACCGTTATGCGATATCATGTCCTTGTATATTTTTTAAACCAGGTTTCACCTCTCTTTCATTATATAAATCAAATATCTTATTCGATATGATATGAAAATTTAATTAAATTATAATTTCTTCCAATTTTGCTAAGCATACCCGTACTAAGCTACTTAGCCATATTATACCTGATACAAGAAATAGAACACAAGTTAAATTATATGAAAGACTATATAAGAAGCTAAATTGAGGTTGTAATTTGCGAGGTTTTTTTCCACATACTACCTATTATTTTTTCTACTTATATAAGATATTAATGGAAAAATATACATGTGTGTTCTGTATATAAACATAAAACGCTATTCACTAAAAACACATGCTCTCTATAATCAATTTCTAACCAATATTATGCCGTCCCCTTCTTATTACACCTCGTTAACTATGCTATTTTTACCACTCACGTATATTTAATCTAAATAAAAATGACCTAGTTTCACACTAGGTCATTTCTTATTAACGAGGAATAGATTGCATTACAGATTGTAACGTTACTCTTTCTTCTTCTGTTAATGGAAGAAGCGGTAAACGTACAGAACCTACATCTAATCCAACCATTTGTAACGCTGTTTTTACTGGCGTTGGGCTTGGCGCCATAAATAATGAATCCGTTACTCTTACAAGTAATTGATGTAATTTTTGCGCCTTCTTAAACTCTCCCGCTTGGAATGCTGTAATCATTTCTTGCATTTCATTTCCGATAACATGAGATGCTACTGAAACGATACCTTTCGCTCCAACCGCCATAGCCGGTAACGTTAAACCGTCATCACCGCTGTATACTGCAAAGTCGTCCGCTGTTTTTTCAATGATTGCTGTCATTGTTAGTACATCGCCGCCTGCATCTTTAATCGCAACAATGTTTTCTATTTCTGATAAACGAACAACTGTATCAACGGAGATTTGTACAATAGATCGTCCTGGAACGTTATATAGCATAACCGGAAGTGGCGTGCTTTCAGCAATCGTTTTAAAGTGCTGATACATTCCTTCTTGACTCGGTTTGTTATAATACGGCGCTACTAGCATAACTGCATCAACACCAACTTCTGTTGCCTTTTTAGTTAAGTCAACAGAGGCATGTGTATTATTGCTACCTGTTCCAGCGATTACGGGCACCCTTTTATCGACAACAGATACGACATGGCGATATAACGCTACTTTTTCTTCTGAAGTTAATGTAGGAGATTCACCTGTCGTTCCTCCTACCACGATTGCTGTTGTACCGTTATCAATTAAATAATTTACCAATTTCGTTGTCTTTGCAAAATCGATATTCCCGTTTATATCAAACGGTGTTACCATCGCAGTTGCAATTGTCCCAAAATCTATCATGGTCTCACTCCTTATTGTTCCAGTTGCTTTTCTTTTGAAAGCTCAAACGCACTATGTAATGCATTTACAGCCTCCACTAAATCAGTTTCTTTTACAAGAACCCAAATTGTCGTATGACTATCTGCCGATTGCAGAATTTGAATACCTTTTTCTGCTAAAGCTGTAACGATTTTCGCAGTAACCCCTGGGATTCCTGCCATTCCAGCTCCAACGATAGATACTTTGGCACAATGCTCTGTCACAATTGGCTCATATCCAAGTTGTTTCAACACTTCGACAGCACGAGCTGATACATTATCATTTACTGTGTAAGCTACACCAGTAGGAGAAATGTTAATTAAATCAACACTAATGCCTTCGTTTGCCATTTCTTTAAATACATGTTGTTGCAAATCATATGCCGTTTCTTTTGCAAGTACTTTAATTTGCGTTACGTTTGATACGTGGGCAATACCTGTAACAGGACGTTCTTCTACATCCTGCCCTTTTGTAGCACCATCGTATGCTGCAATAAGCGTACCTTCGCTATCAGAATACGTAGAACGTACACGAAGCGGTACTTTTGCATGCATCGCAATTTCAACCGCACGTGGATGAACGACTTTTGCACCTTGGTAAGCCATATTACAAATTTCGTTATACGTTACCGTTTGAAGATGACGTGCATCTTTTACAATACGAGGATCCGCAGTCATAACACCTTCTACATCTGTGAAGATATCAATAAATTCAGCATGAAGCGCAACACCTAATGCTGAAGCTGAAGTATCGCTACCTCCGCGTCCAAGTGTTGTCGTATCACCTTTTTTCGTTTGCCCTTGGAATCCTGTAACGACGATTACATCTAGATTTTCTAATTCTTCATGTATACGATCGCAATTCATTTCAACGATTTTTGCATTCGTAAAGTCATCATTTGTTACAAAACCAGCTTGTGCACCATTTAATGCCGCTGCTTTTATACCGTTCTCATTCAACATATTAGAGAAAACAATTGCAGAGATTAACTCTCCACATGATAATAATAAATCTTGCTCACGTTTAGAAATAGTAGATTCCTCTTGATTTACAAGACTTAATAACGTATCCGTTGCATACGGTTCACCTTTACGGCCCATAGCAGATACGACAGTAACTACTTTATATCCAGCAGCTAACGATTTTTTTATATGATGAAGCGCATGCTTACGTCCATTTTCATCACGTACTGATGTGCCACCAAATTTTTGAACAATTATTTTCATATTTTGCACCTTCTCTTAGCCGTTTACACTAATTGTAATTTTACTAAGCGCTCTGCAATTTGAACAGAATTCCATGCAGCGCCTTTTAATAAGTTATCAGATACGACCCAAAGATGGAATCCTTTATCGTTATTTAAATCTTTACGGATTCTTCCAACGAATACTTCGTTTTTACCTACTGCAGTAGCTGGCATTGGATATAACTGCTCTTCTGGATTATCTTGCAGAACAATACCTTCTGCATTTGCAAGTAAGCTCTTTAATTCTGCTACTGTTACGCCTTCTTTTTCTACTTCGATGTAAACAGACTCAGAATGCCCTGATACAACTGGTAAACGTACGCATGTTGCCGCTACTTCTAATTCAGGCATATGCATAATTTTTTTCGTTTCATTAATCATTTTCATTTCTTCAAATGTAAATCCATTATCTTGGAACTTATCAATCTGTGGAATCGCATTAAAAGCAATTTGGTAATGTTTTTTATCACCTGATACAGGTAAAACATTCGCCTTAGCTTCTTCGCCATTTAAGATTGCTTGTGATTGTTCATGAAGTTCTTCAATCGCTGCCGCACCAGCACCTGATACAGCTTGATATGTGGAAACGATTACTCGTTTTAAACCATATTGCTGACGAACTGGCTCAAGAGCTACTACCATTTGAATTGTAGAACAGTTTGGATTTGCAATAATACCATTATGTTCTTTTAAGTCGTTTTCATTTACTTCAGGTACAACAAGTGGCACGTTTTCTGTCATACGGAATGCACTTGTATTATCAACAACAATCGCACCGCGCTTTGCTGCTTCTGGCGCTAATTGTTTCGATACAGATCCACCAGCACTAAATAGTGCGATATCTACTCCTTCAAAACTTTCAGGAGTCGCCTCTTGAACTGTAAATTCTTCGCCTTTAAATACAAGTTTCTTACCTGCAGATCGTTTAGATGAAAGTAACGTTAATTTCCCGATTGGAAATTCTCGTTTCTCTAAAGTATTTAACATTTGTTCACCAACTGCGCCGGTTGCTCCAACTACAGCGACATGAAAAGTTTTTTGCTTTTCCATCACTATGCCCCTTTCTAGATACCAATCCTTCTATAACTTAGAATTAGAAGGAGTATACAATACCCCTTCTAATCTTAATAACGTTAATTTTATCATATTCTACAGTAAGAATGATGGTTTCATCAAAAATTGTCCGTTTTTTTTCGTTTTTTAATTCATATATCTGAATTTTTCTACGACAACCGGTTGCAATTGTTTTCCTTGTAGCGCTTCTAATACTGTATCTTCCAGTAGCTCCATACGAGCTACCATTGAGTTCGGTTTTTTCTCTGGTGCGTCTTGGCCGAATGGGACGAAGTAGATGTTTTTTGTGGCCATTAGGCGCATGAGGTTGACTCCAACAGGGTGATGACAATATAAATATTTCTTTTTTCTTCTATTATATGTCCATTTCACAGGCTGTAAATTTATTTTCATTTCCAAGCATGTATATCACCTTCTTCATTAATACACTAAATGAATTCCACGGTAAAGATAGGAAATTTATATATCCAATATTTATAATTTATGTTATGGTACAATATGTTAATTAATTACAATAATTTCTAAAAGGGGAATACATAATGAAAGCAACGAAACTCATAGCATTAACATTTCCAGTTCTATTATTGTTCGGTTGTGGGATAGGAGATAAAGATTCTACTCCTAAGACTGAAGAAACAAGTAAATCAATGTTAAAAACTACAATATCTGAGGAACAGTATCCAAGTTACATGTATGAGCAATTACTAGAGTTTAACTTTAATAAGGATAACATAATAATAGGTTTAGGTTATGCACAAAAAGGTGATGAAAAGTATAAAGAGGTATTCAAAACAGCAAGTATTTTGGATGAAGCTTTAGACCGAATGGAGAACGTAAAAGTACCTGATAAGTATAAAGACACGCACAAACTCATCTTAGAAGGGGTAGAGGATGCAAGGAAAGGTACAAAACCAATATTAGAAGCAAAAGGTAAAGACGTAAAAGAAGTTAGTTCAGTTATTGCGAATAGTTTTCCTCACCTAGACGGTATGGATAGAGTACAGTGGAAAGAAGCAGTTTACCAATTAGCTAAAGAAAACAAGGATTCTTTAGAGAAAGTATTTGATAAGAAAGTAAAGGAACTCCAAAAGAAATAAGGTAACTTGAAATTATACATACAATCATACGACTGAATAAGGGGAAATAAGAAAATGAAAGCAAAGAAACTAATATGTTTAGCACTTCCAATAATGTTATTAGGAGTGGGTTGTAGCACATCAAAAGACCATTTAAAAGAATCAACTTCAAGTGAAACTACTACAGAGGCCTCTACAGAAACTGCAAGTGCCAAGTCTGCAAAATATGAGAATGCCTTATATGAATTAGAGGGTGAATGGTATAATGCTGAAACTTCCAGGAATAATTCAGTTGCTGGTGACGCTAATCACAAGGCTGCACTTAACAAATTAATGGAATTATCTTTTAAATTCGAAGAACTAAAACCTGATAGTAAGAGTGAAGAAACCCATAAAAAGATAGTCAATTCAATGAAGATTATGCGAGAAAGTATAGAGGTACAACTAGCAAACATGAACAATAAAAGGAGTAATGATTATTTAAAAGCTCAGTCTAAGATGATTGAAGCAACTTCTATTCATTCACAAGCCTTTCGTAAATGGCTTGAAGTGATAGCAGATACAGAGACTGCAAACAAAGAGGGAGATAAGATACACAAAGAGAAAGACGAGTTAGAGAAAAAAGAGAAGACTGAGGAAGCAAGCAAAGAGGCAGTAAGGGAAGAAGATTCAAACAAGAAAGTAGTGAAAGAATCAGTAATTAAAGAACCAGTAATTAAAGAATCAGGAATCAAAGGGACATTAAGTGAAGAACGAGAAAATAAAGATAAAGACATGATAACAGAGGTTCATGCCCCATTAAATATGGGACAGTATAAAGAAAAGATAGATACACTTAATAAACAGTTTATAGATGCGATACAAGCTACACAACCGATAGTAGCAAACGATACAACATTAAAAACAAATCAAGCGGAGTTAAAGAAACAGTTTGAAATAGTAAAGGAACAACTTAGGAAGTTAAAAGATCTCACCCCTCCTCAAGAGTACGATTACTACCAAACTCAACTAAGAGACGATGTAAAAGCAATTGAAATGACAATAGACCAAGTATTTGTAGGTTTAGACGAAAAAGATGATGAAAAGGCTGTCGGAAATTTTCAAGCCATATTTAAGTATATAGCTACTATGAATATGACACTAGACGAAATAAGCAAAACGAAGGGTTAATTCTTAAAGAAAAAAATAATACATACTTGATATATAATTTCTTTTAGGGGGCATCTCCATGAAGGCTGTACGCTCTATATTTAAAGCTTTTCGTTTAGTAGGTTTAATTGTAAAGCCAATACTTAAAGCATTATCTAAAAGTAAATTTTAAATCTCATAAAATGAAAATCCCCTTCTGCATATGAGTGCAAAAGGGGATTTTTTTCAAATTATTCTATTCGTTCTACAGACAATACTCATAGATAAATAAGAAACGGTGTATATTTACACTAACATTTATAAATTTATAAATCAAGATATAATTATCTACTTATATAATCAGATGATATTTTTTTATTCATAAAACTATTCTTTTGTGAGAAATAACATCATATATATAATTCCATTTTATGTTAAGTTCACAAATTATTACTAAAAGAATATCATAAATTCCATCATATCTATTTACTTTATAATTTTAATATATTAATATAACACACGTGACAAACACATAGGGGAGGAATGGAAAAGATGTTAAAAAAAATTAAAAGAATTATGGTTGTTGCTGCTGCAGCTGTTACGCTATCAGTAGGCTTCGCAACATTTGCTCCAAAAGAAGCATCTGCACATTGGGCAGACAAACAAATGAATTGGGCTATGAGTGAAGGGTATCTTAAATCTGACATGCGTGATAGTCTAGCCACTCGACAAGATGCTTGGTTAATACTTTCTCGTTATTATGGCGGGAAACGGGATTTCTCTTACGAACAAGCACGTCAGTTTGTAATAAGAAATGGTATTTCTGACGGATCTCGTGGAACTAACTGGATTACTCGTAATGAAATGGTAGGCATGCTCTATCAAAAATATAATTGGACCAAGGCATGGACTCCTGAAGGTGGATTCAGTAAAGCAAATGCGTGGGGAAAAGCTAGAGGTCTTTTTGACGGCACTCGTGGAAACGACTTTGCAACAAGAGCTGAAGTTATTACTATACTTTACAGACACGAATTCTTCTGGTTATACTAAGAAATATAGAAAAAAGAGTGCTCATCATGTGAGCACTCTTTTTTTATTTCACATACACATAAGCTTCATTTGCTGTTACATAGTATGTTTTACCTTTGCTATTGTGAACTTTATATTGTGGCGAACCATTAACACTTACTTTCGTATCAATTGTAAATCCTAATCCTGCATCTACAGAGCCGGCAACATCTTTATCCTGCCAAGATGGAGCATCATAGAAACGTAGATTGTTAACTTTAGAAACAACACGTTTCCCTACAATAGATGAATCCACTGTACTCTTTTTACTAAACTTCACATAAGATGGATCGTTCTTAATCCACTGATTTCCACCAAGATTTAACCAACCATCCTTTTCAGCCCATACAACATAAGATTCTGGTTTGTTCAGTTGACGAATCTTAGAATAGCTTGTACCTGGTCCTTTACGTAAGTTGACGTTGTAACCTTCAATATAGGCGATACCGTCTGTTACTGCTGTCGGTACTTCTGCTGGTTTAGATGGCTTGTCCGGTACAGAAACATGTACCTTAGCATTATTATATGCGCGTTGCACATCTGCCCTAAATTGAGCTTCTGAAACTCCATGAGACTTTAAGTAATCAATTGGATCTTCATGGTCTGTACCGCCAAGGTGATGCGTTACATCGCTATGTGTCCACAATCCTTTTTCTACAGATATCTTGTTATCTTTTAAAATTTTCGCTAAAAGTTTTACGTATTTTTCATATGAACGTTTGAATTTTGCATAGTCTGCTGTTTCACATAATTCAACGTGGACAAAGCGCTTATTCGCAGCAGGTCCACCGCCATAAGCAATGTACTTTGTATCCGCGATTTGGATTGTTTCGTCCCAATCGACTGCATAGTGAACAAATGCGTTTCTCCATGTACGAGACTCATATTTTTGAATGTTAATAGCTGGAGCTTCTGGAGTTGCTGTAGAATGAGCTACAACGCCCTCATATGCACCCACGCCATAACGGTATGGTTGTTTAGGTAAATCTGGAATAATAAGTGTTCTATCAGCAAAAGCGCTTGTTGCAATAGATAAAACTAAAATAACTGCAAAAACTACAGAAGAAATGTATTTTAATGTCTTTTTCATTTTTCATCAACATCCTTTTTCATAATTTTTGTGTGATCAAATAATCCGCTTGCTGACAATCCAATGATGATTCCTTGAAATACATTTGTTTTGATATCTCCGCCCAAAAATAAAACGCCTAGCACAATGCCAAGCGTTACATTCAATAGTGGAACATATTTTGTTTGTAATCCAATTGTTTTTCCAATTTGCGAAAGACCTACTACAATGCCAATCATTACTGTAATTTCAAACATTACATACCACCTCCTTTCAAGAAGAAATTGAGAGCTGCCAAAACAATTCCACCTACAATAAGTCGTAAGATCCAGGTAGTATTGGCGCCAATTTTATCTAACTGTTTAGTGATATTAATAATGTCTTTTTCGTTACCTGTCGTTCGATTGTCTAAGCTTTTAATTTCTAAACGAATGTCCTTGATATCTTGCTTGATTTCTTGAACGTCGCTTCTTACCTCTTGTAACCCTTCCACTTTGACCACCTCATTTCAAAATAAAAAGAGCAGCGAAACCGCTCCTCTTTGTTATAAAATTCGTATTTTATTCAAAATAAAAAACAGCTCATAGCTGCCCTACTTGTTTAAACGTATTTAGTTAATACTGATCTGCTGATAATGCTTTTTCTATAATTCTATTTTCTACTTCTTTAACATGTTCAATCGTTACTTCATCAAAAGCCGTCGGGCTCTTTCCAGTTAACTTTACATAATCGTCTGCACAGATAAGACTTACTTTACCGAAAAGCTCAATCTCGTAAACTCTACCACCCTTGTTACATAAGTCACATGCAGTAGCAATGCGCATACTCAGCGTACCATCAGGAAGTCCCCAAACCTCTACTTTTGTATCTTCTTTGATACCGCAAAATTCTAGCATATCGTTTGGAATGCTAACCGTGACCTGATTTTCACCTTTCTTCAAATCAACTACTCTACCCAAGAATGGTGACTGTTCATTAGGTGGCATGGGACGCATAAACTTATCTGGATTCATACTCCTCTTCCTCTCTATGTTCTAGAAGTCATATTTGTGAAATTAACATAATTCCATCTGCCATCATGGAAATACCATCCTGTACCTAAGCTACCATTTGTATAATGAATAGAACCTGCATTAAAACCAAAGTACCCACCACCTACATTAATCCCATTACATTCAATCGATTGTGTCGTCGCAATTGGATCTTTTGATTCAATTCGGAATCTATTCTCATTGTTATAAATGTGACCGATGTAACTTCTACGTTCTCCACCACCACGGGGATAAAAACTGAGTCCCGCACGATCAGTTCCAACGAGTGCCATCATTTCACCATTGCTTATGATTTCAAGCGGCGCATTCATATAGTTCCATTTGTTCACATGATTGTGATAAATAACATTATCTTTTGTACCAAGTGCAATTGTAGAAAAAGGCAGTGTTCCGTTTACGAGTTGTCCATGTGTTGTATCCCAGTTATAAACGGAAGGAACGTCACCTTCCACCAACTGAACACCTGATACAGCAATTGCTTGCATATTATTTAAGAGCCCCTCGCCAAATAAATCAATATAAACATAACCATTTCCTTCTACATAGTTACTCGGCACAGTGAAGGTTAAAGCGTATCTTACTATTTTCCCCGTTTGAATGCTTGGTGCATCGTAAGTTTTTGATGCTCGTCCAAGCTCCACGGGAGTGTCACCATTATATTTACCGAATACCGCTCTCATGATTGGCTTGTTTGTAATGTTTACACGATTATCATTGGTAGTTGCTCTGAAATGAGCCGACAATGTGTATTTCTTACCTGGTTTTACCCCGTCAAATAATGTAAATCGAATCCAATTTGACAAATCTATCCGCATCGGATTAACCATTGGCTCATAATTGTTAACCACTGGTTTCTCAATATATGGATTAGACATAATTGTCCATGTAGGACTGTATTCGATCTTCAAAAAATAATTATTAAAAGTCTGAAAAGAAATGTGTGAAAAGTCATGATCTGGAATGAGATTCTTCCTTGGTGTTACTGAAAATTTCTGCCCACGCTCATCTTCAAAAAAGAAGTCAGCCATTTTTGCTGTAATACCATTTTTATCAATTGTTACTTTATCACCACTGATTTTAATGACATCAGCGTCGATTCCTTTCGCTGTTAGCCATTGTACGATTGTATCCGCATTGATTTTCAACTTAGCAACATCGATTTGAATCTGTTCAGCTGTCTGATTAATAGCCGAGATGATAGCGCCTTTTTGGACGGTACTAGTAATCGCTTTTTCGGTTACGTCAATACGTCCCGCTTGTTTTTCTACATACGCTTTATCCGCATATTTTCCGTCAGCCTGCCCTTTCGTATATACTTCTGTTTTAATTGCAGCAAGACTAATCCCCTGCGCATTCGCAGAAATAAGACGCTCTAATTCAGTTGTTTTCTTGTTGTAATCTTGTGTAGCTACTTTTTTAGATATTTCTCCCATTAAATCTTGAGCGTTTTTTGTAACAGTATTCTTCAACTCAGGAATTTGAAAACCGCCAACGTAGTCTTCTACTTGCTTAATTTCTACTTTGGCCTTAATTGCTTGTGCTTGTTGTTCTATCTTTGTGTTAGCATCAGTGATCTGTTTTCCCTGTGTAGTTTGTGTTTGCGTCAATTGTTTAACTGAAGTAGAAAGACCGCTTGCTGTTTGTTCCACATTACTCATACGCTTTTCAAATCCAACTTGACTGTTTTGAACATTTGATACAGTAGTTTTAACGCCTTCCACACTTTTTTCAATCTCAGTTGTTCTCTTGGTGAATTCATCATTTGTTACTTGGTTTTCTGGAGCTGGTGTCCAATCCTGTGGTTTGTTCCCTTTATATAAAGCGACCCATTCTACAACGGCTTTTGTAGTATTACTTGGAAAGTTATATAAACTTAACTTCCGTTCATTTCCACTTGTAGCCGCAACTGCTTTGAAAGTTACGTAAGTTATTCCATTAGCGTAAACACTTGTTGCATATCCAACATTATTAGAACCGCCATTCTGCCAAATTCCAAATTTTTGACCTTGAAGGACACTTCCCTTAATCACAAAAGTATATTCCTCACCTGTAGAGAAATTTTCAGTTAGAGAATATTGATTGATTAAGTAATCTGTTTTTTCGTATTTAACATTTGAATCTAATAAAAGATTACGACCTCCAGCCTTATCGTTATTAACCTTTGTTTCTACAGTTGTTAATTTCTCACTGATCTTGCCTGCTTGCTCTTTAATTTCAGTTGTTGTTTTCTTCAGATCAGTTGCAGTTTGTTGCACATCAGATATTGTCTTTTTTGTGCCTTCCACAGTTTGCTCGACTGTATTTATTTTATTGCTGATATCAGTATCTTTTTTAGTTAACGATTCAATAGATAATTTAAACCCGTTAGAATCCTGCTCAAACCTTGTTACCTTCTTATCAATTTCACCCTGTTTATTTTGCACATCAGAAATGGTACGACTAACACCTTGTAAGCTTTCTTTCACTTCATTAAATTGCCCTGTTGCTTGTTTTTGCGCTTCTTGAACCTTTTGATTTAATTCGCTTTTTGTGGTCTCGATATCTTTGCTCACCTGTTCCAACGTTTCTTTCTTAACGGATTCCACATCAGGAACAACAGGATCCCATTTACCATCCTTCCACAACTTCAGAATACCAGGCTTGCCTTTGCTGATATCTTGCCACAACGTTTTTCTATCCTTTAAGTTTTCTGTTGGTGGATTTACGCCTTCAATAATATCCACGGTATTATTCTTCAAGTTTTCAGCCACTTGTTCAGCAATTTTCTTTGCTGCTTCCGATTCTTTTCGAATGACTTCTGTTTCTTTTACGTTTTCTTGAAGCTTTTTATCTAACATGTCTAGTAATTCTTTAGATGCTTTATTTGATAAGCTACCCATGATTTGTGCGTATAACCCATCGATCAGGCTTCGTGTATCTTTAATTTCACGATAATTACCAAAGATATATTTATCTTTCGATGGATCAGTGTCACATTCATCTGCTGCTATTAACCTAGCTTCTAAGAAAAGTGGCGGACTAAACCCTGTATCTTTTATTCGTACCGTATCTCCTTTACGAACCGATTCATGAGATAAACCAAACACTTTTTCAAGCGCTACTGCATTTACTTCATATGAAGTAGAACTATCAATTCGCTTCTTTAATTCTGCTTCGGTTAATTGTTTGAGTCGTTCCTTCGTCATATCTTGATCTTCTGTTTGCGGTGAATAAAAATCGAATAAATGCTTGCCATCTTTTGACCAACGTTGTAACGCATCATTATTTCCTACATAAAGTTTGCCATTGTTTATCTCTTCAAATGTGAGAAATTCACCAGTTTCACTATTTTGTGGACCAACACCTACAAGAGCGGTTACTACATCTTGACTATTCTCAATACGCCGGATGCCTTGTACATCTTTTCCTAACAAGAATTCTTTTCCGTTGTCACGTCCTACTTTTTTTATTAAATCTACATACCGACCGACAATAAAAGATCCCATTATTTCTGTTCTAAAACGAATCTCAAGTTCAAACGTAGATGCGATTTTTTTTAAGAGATCAAGCGGATTTGTAAAATCCTTAATATGAATGGTACGTATACCAACAAACTCAGTAATCCCACGTTTCCACTCTGTACCTTGTAAAGCAAAGTCCGTAGATTCATTGACTGTAGTAGCTTGTATAGTTTGTGGTTTAATTACAGTCGCTTTCTTTAGCTTTGTATGTTCACCTAGTGCATAAATCTTTTTTGGACGACCTGCTGTATCTTGTTCTACTTCTGTAATAATGTATGAAACAAAAGTACCGTCACGAGTTTGTTTAACGACAAGGTTCTGTTGTATAAGTGATGCCGCTATCTTTGTACCATCAGCTGTTGTGAACTCAAATTTATCTTTGTTATCTTTAAGCTCCCATTGGCGTAAATCATCCCAATAATCCTGTTCTTTGATAACACCTACGATTTGTTCTGTTTTAAAATCCACAATGTGTAATAGAATATTTGCTTTACTCATCTGTAACGCTCCCTATACGTGACATCTACTTGTCCAATGTTATTTGGGGATATTTCGATTTCATTCTTTCCTTTTTCAATACGTATATAGTCGCTCATAAAATCCTTTATATTTATCGCATCTGCTCCGTTAATACGAATACTCGCATCCGATGAATCGATTTCTACAAGATCTCCTTTTTGAACAATATAAGGTATTTGACGTTCTGTATTGCTATTTACTTTTTGCACTTTAATATCGTGCACGGCTGCAATTAATGATGGTGCATCACTAAACGAGCATATATGCACAACAATTTGAGCGACTTTTTTCATAAAGCTATTTCCCGTATCCCACCATTGGGCAAATTTTTCTGTATGGTAATTTCCTTTTTCATCGATTAAAGCAATATCACCCTGCCAATAATTTCCCACTCGTGCAATGTGTAGACGTCCATAAAAATCATTCCATGTCGAACGATAATAACCAGTTTCCGCTATAATCAGATGATTGTAGTCACCGTTTCCCGCCATAACTTCACCAAAATTTTCGCTAGAATTTCTATATGCATCAAACATACCTACTTTTCCAACTACAACGCTGTTCTCATCTAATAAATAAAGTTCTACACGTCCCATAGTTGCAGGGTTTAAGTTTCGACATTCAACTATTGCATCAAGCGTGAAATCTTGTAGCGGTCCACCTGTAATGCTTCTTTTCACTGCTGGTCCGTGCCAAAATTGCCCTTGACCGTAATCAGATGGCATAATACGTGCGCCATCCGCTATCATTTTCCCTGCTACGATTCCATAATCTGAAACAAAATCTTTCCCCACTTCCGTCCAACCCACTAGAGAATTCGCTTTATCATGCATAACCAATTCATACCTACTTATTGGCGTTTCATCTATTTTAACTGGATATCCTATACGAAAATGTTGACCTCCATTTTTATTTATAATATCGATGAATGTGGACGGATTCTCTACCTGTATCTTGAATTTCGGTTCTGAAAATACACTTCCCTCATTCAAAGCATCCATTTTAATACTATTATTTGGTTCTAGTTTTGCTTTTGCATTTCGAATTGGTCCTAATTTATAAGGCATTGGACAAATAAATTTAATCGTTCCTATTCCAAGTGTTACAAATTCATCTGGATCAAAGCTATCATCTACAATTGCTAAATACGTTCTGTTTGGTTCTACATCAAAAATAAGTTCAGTTGGTTGATCTGTTATTAGCCAACTTGCAATTTCCTCTTTCAGCTTTTCTAAGTTAGATCCATCAGGCACTATAATTCCTACCGGAATAGATAAAACGCGCATTTCTGTTTG
>NZ_JAEHBO010000067.1:0-30066 GCF_016483575.1 Bacillus cereus group sp. N12 | reverse complement strand
TTGAATGATAAACCAGTTGAAGTATTAAACAAGAATCCACTAGTCTCTAAAAAGTTATCTGATGCAATCCTTAATTATATGGAAAAATATTCCGATGCTAGAATTACGTTATGGAGATTGAATGATATACTAATTAATGAACTTAGTGGAAAATATAAATTAATTTTACAATTACAAGGAGAAAGTGCTGACATTCAGGCAAAGGCTGAACAAATTATCGATTGTGATTTCGACCATATTAAACAGGGTAACTTTGAATTTGAATTTATTGATTTTGTTGAAGTAATGTCTGAAGGTATTGAATTGATTTTAGCTGGTATTACTGGTTTCAAAATAGAACAAGAAACTGTTTTAGTATGATAATTTTATCAAGTTTAGAATAGGGGGTTGGGATGACTCATAATTGAGTTATCCTTTTATTTTAGAGCGGATTGTTGAATATGATCGGAATCCTGATATAGTCACAAACCAATAAAACTGTGATTTTTTGAATAAATAATAGAATCATAATGCTTATTTCGTTTGCTACTCTGTAATTGAAGGATAATTAAAAAGAAATATATTTTTAATTATAGTGTCATGACATTGAAGTTATAATAATAATTTCTATTGACTAAGATTTTTGACTTCAAATGCTATTCTCTTTTATTCTCAAACTCTACCTTATATAGTATTATCTTCTTGTGGTTTTCCAAAAAATTTATCAGTATAGTGACGATATTTTCTTTATTTTGAATTAATGGAAATAGTAGGTTTAATGGATGGGGAACTTGATTTGAACAGTTATCTAATCCCATTTTTAGATTCAAATTATAATGATGGGGAAGAAGACATGTATTTTTTGTGTACACTTATGGAGATAAGGGGGATAGAAGAAGAGGGACTAGGAGGAGCATAGATAGTAGATACTATTTAAAGATTATATAAAACTCTTAAGCTAGTTATTATCAACAAATTAGGTTTTTTGTTATCAGTTAAAAATGGTAAACCAATTAAGAATTTAATATACGAAGGGACGTGAGTCACTATGGCAAAAAAGAAAAGGAAAAGTAAAGGTACTTGGGACACAGCAAAAATTTCAATCTGTATCTCTATTTTTGCTCTATTATCTTCACTTGGTTCCTTTTGGGTAGCATACAATAATTTTACTTATACTAAGGCACTTAACGAGGATAAAATACAAGAAAAATTAAATCTAAAAGTATCTGACAGTAATGATTTAAACTATCTAACTTCATATACAAAGTTGGGGAAAATTAATTATAATGAGAGGACCTTTTTAGGTGTTATTCCAATTAATTATGAATGTATTTTAGTTAATGATAGTCAAGTACCTATGTCTATTACAAACTATGAAGTTAAGGCTTTACTAAATGCTAAAAAAACAGTTGAATATAGCAGACTTGATAGTGGCTTATATGATGAAAAGAATAGTCGTATTATCTTTCCTATTGATTTAGCTCCTGGGACTAGTAAAAAATTTATATTGAAAGTCGGAACACTAATTCCAGAAAATGTGTATGAAATATTATCTAAGACTTACAAGGAAGGAAATTCTATTTCATATGGTGAGTTACAACAGTATCTGTACGAAAATGGTACTGATGTTATTGGTAATAAAGTTGAGTATAACCAAATTACAACAATAGATGATAAATATGATGAAGGTTATGCACTTATTTTTCATACTTCAAAAAATAATCAATTTGATAAACAATTTTCAATGTATCAATCATTTGAGTAAATTTGTGGTATCACGAGACCTACTTAGTTTGCTTTGGTGTAATACAGTAAGCCCACTTATTCACAAATATGGAATCAGTAAATTTTCAACACGATTCAAATATAAGTGCGATGAGTAATGCAAGATATTTGAGAATGCTAGCAATATGCTGATGAAGTTCGAGACCAATCAAATAAATCAAAATAAGTTTATTTTTCATCTAATTGAATAGGATTTATCAAACTATATTCAAGAAGTATGTATTCTGAACAGGTTTAACTTTGAAAAAATATATTTTCATGTTGCGAACTAGAAATAGATTTAATGAATAGTCTTGTAATAGATTATATAATAAGTGGAATTTTGTATATGTTTATTTCGTTAAATATTGAATAAGCATTTTGAATCGTCTGCTATCAGGTGTGACCACTCTGAACAAGCTTTACACTTTAAGGTATTGGTAAATGAAAAAGTAGAGGAAATTGTAGCTTCATTTGAAGAGAAGGTAAAATCACTTATTGAATAGACACTAAATCCGTTATGTTTGTTTTAAAAATCTCTGAAAAGTAGGCTCGCAACCACAAACAACACAGAACTCACAACCAAAATGCTTAGAATAATTGCTCGATTTTTAATACATAATTACTATAAAGATGTTATTGAAAAAGTTGTGCCTGCGCCTTATTTTCAAGAAACATACTATGGGAAAAATACATTTTAAAATTCAATTAAGTTAAAGTCTAACGTCTTAGTTTAATTTAAGACGTTTTTTGCTCGAATTTTATAATCGCTTTATCTGTTGGGGTGTGCAGTAAGACTTTACTTCATTCATAGGATAACAACTAGGGTGTATCAAAAGGTACAGCTATGGGTGCGGTTCCTATTAGTACGGAAGATGGAAGAAAACTGAGTCCAGTTCAGTTAGCTCATGCACTTATGATGTGTGAAACCAAGACCAAGAGACGAGCGACATTGTCACTTTGTGGTTTAGCCATGATGGAGGAAACAGAAGTAGATACATTTCCTGGTGTAGAACGCATTGATATACAATTAACCACAGCAAGTCCAAATCTATCTTTACAGTATAAACAATCTCAAAACCTACACTCTGCCATGGTACAAGCGCCATTAAAAAAACAAGAACAAACCAAGGAAGAAAAGAGTGTGAAAAGAATCGATTCTTTTCACATGATTGGGAAGGTCATAAAGGTGCATAAAAAAATTCATGCAGACAGGAAATATACTAATTATCATATAGAGTTTGTCGTGAAAGATGAAAACAAGAAGCCTATGGTTATGATGAAGTATGACATCACAGCAACTGGAACTGATACGACGGATATAAATCTAGGTATGATGAAGGAAGGAATCTATGGATACATTCGTGTAGCGAAGACAGAACAAGGTCTTTTGTTACAAAAATGGACTCCATATATCCATTGCAGAGGCATATTGGTGGGAGCACAAAAGAAAAGAAACACGACAGCATCAGGATTTTTGTATGTCATTCAAATGAAGGAAGAAAACGGTAATGTAGTTGAGGTGTTTGTTTTACATCAATTCTTAAATGAATTTGAACAGTTATTCCAAGAACAAAAGTTAAAAAATGTTTTCTTAGATGTTTTGCTTGAGAAAACAAGTAAAGGATATGTTTTGATTAAGTACAACATCTGCTAAAGGTATGGAAGACAAAATGAGACAATCTCGATCGTTCTGTTCATTTCCACTCTATTCGTCTATACTGGAGTAATATATCGAAAGGATGTTCGTGAAATATGATAAATGTTATAGAACTATTTGCAGGAGTGGGCGGATTTAGAATCGGATTAGAGAAAATGAACCACTTTCAAGTCGTATGGGGAAACCAGTGGGAACCTTCAAAAAAGGCACAGGATGCTTTTCATTGTTATGCACAACGCTTTCAGGATAAGGGTATCCATTGTAACCAAGATATTGCTACCGTAACCGATGAAGAAATTCAAAAAATAGATGCAGACATGATTGTAGGCGGTTTTCCATGCCAAGATTATTCAGTTGCACGTAGCTTATCTGGAGAAAAGGGCATACAAGGAAAAAAGGCGTATTATTTTGGGAAATTAAGAGATTAGTAAATTTAAAACGTCCTAAGTACGTGTTGCTCGAGAATGTAGACCGGTTATTAAAGTCACCATCTAAACAAAGAGGTAGGGATTTTTCTGTAATGTTAGCTACGTTTAGAGATTTAGGCTATCATGTAGAATGGCGTGTCATTAATGCAGCTGAGTATGGACAAGCACAAAGAAGGCGTCGTATTTTTATTTTTGCGTATCGAAATGACATACCTTATGCGATTACGCATAAGGATGAGACAGATTATAATTTATTACATCATAAAGGCTTCTTTGCTGTTCCATTTCCTGTACAAGCGGAATCCTCACCGAAACACCCAGCTAAAGAGCTTGAGTTACCGCTTGATATTGTTGATGTATCGGATGATTTTTCGGCAGGGTACTGGAGTGCTGGGATTATGAGAGAAGGACGAATTTATACAGCGCAACCTATATCAATAGAAGAAAGTCCTATTCTATTAGGATCTATATTAGAAAAAAATGTAGATGATAATTATTACTTAAGTGAGACGGCTATTGAAAAATTTGAGTATTTAAAAGGTCCTAAAAAAATTGAAAGAACCGCAGCAAGTGGTCATAAATATATCTTTTCTGAGGGTGGAATGGCATTCCCGGAATTACTAGATAAACCTGGCAGAACAATGCTAACAAGTGAAGCGAGTATAAATCGAAGTACGCATGTAGTAAAAGATGAAAAAGGATTCCGATTTTTAACACCGATTGAGTGTGAACGACTAAATGGTTTTCCGGCTGATTGGACAAATACAGATATGTCTAATCGAATGCGGTATTTCTGTATGGGAAATGCGCTAGTTGTAGGGTTAATTGAGCGTATGGCCAAAAGGGTATATGAAATAGATAGTATAGGTGAAAAACAACAAGAGATTAAATTTGAGGAGATGGTATAAGCCATCTCCTTTATTGTTAGTTCGTATATTGCATAAATGCATGGTAGTAATGAAAAAACGAACAACCTTGGTATTTTACAATTAATTGTCTAAAATAAAGATAGATAAACATTGTTGCTGCATTTTACTCTTTTGATAGACTGGATAGTTCAACAGACTTTTGAGTACAACTTTGCACAGCTGAAATGATGGTGTACAGAGGTAATAAAGTTGTTTAAGAAACGCCAGTCATGTTATTCAACAATCTTGCCAGATTGTGGAGTAACTCTGATGTTACGTAGTAGAATTATACTGCGCAGTAAAGTTCTTCATTAATGATTTTTCTGCTCCCTTTGAAAAGGAAAAGAAGCAGATGGTAGGGAATAGGCATATTAGAAAATAATAGTGAGGGAGGGATATGGTATGGAATTTGGGGACTTTTTAAGAAAGAATTATCATTTGGGAGACAAATCTGTAAAAGATTATATTAGTCGGTGGAACGGAATCCTTAACAAAGGTTTATATAATGGAGAAACAGAGCTTACTCCTTCTTTGATAGCATCTGTTGATAGGGAGTATCCAGAAGACTCTCATTATAGCCTCACACTTAAACGATATATTGAATTCCAAAACAAGCAGAAACAAAAAAGTTAATAAGGATAAGTGGGAAATGAGTAGGAATGAATCTACTCATTTTTGTTTTTAAGACCAAGAGTATTTAATCTTAGAAGTATATAATCTATATAGGTTAGTAGAGGAAAAGGCAAAATGTAAACAATTTCAACTTAATATTTGAAATACTAGTGTTTTATATTAAATGATGATATATGGATAATTATGGTGTAAAATGTATTTGTAATTTACTAATCCTTGGAGTTATTTCATGTAAAAAAATCTATTTAAGAAGAAAATAAATCTAGACGAATTATCCTCATCTACTATAGATGAAGTCGACGAGATTCTAAAAAAATGAAAAACAAGTTTACTGGCAAAGTAGAAAAATTGATGAATAGACTGACAACGATAATTTGATGGAGTTGTCAATGGAAGAAATAAATGAGGAAGATTGACGGTAACATGGTGGCTGGTGGTTACTGACTAAAATAAGTATTAAAATTTACTCGAAAAGAGGAGAAACAGAATGAGATTATTAGGTAAACGGTTTGGTAGAGTTTATTCAGGAGAGTCTGTAAATTGCTTTCAATGTAGCTCACCGATGAATGAAGCTGGTTAAGATCATTATGAATGCTCTATCCTAATTGCGATAATGTATCATTTAGAGAAAATGGAGTAATTGTAGATGCTTTTTCTCCACAGCGTCGTGGCGTTGGAGATACTTGTGAAGTCATTATCGGGTACGACTTTTCTCTTCCTTAGGAAGATGGAGATAATGCAGAAGCTTATGTCAGATGCAAGTATTGTGGTCATGAGAATATCAAATATGGTTATGGTGAAGATGATTAATTAATCTACATCGTTGATAATTCCAAATTGTCCCTGAATAAGACAATCCAGGGGGACTGTCCCCTTGGTCCAAAACATGGGTCAACCCTTATGCAAAGAAAGTCTGGATAGAATAAATCTATACCAGGAGGAGGAAATAACTATGGGTGAAAGATTTCCTAATGTTGATTGGTGGTGTGATCGTTGCAACGCATCTTTAAATGGTCAGTCAGGGTTTGATGATTATAAGTATATTTGGAAATGTAGAGAATGTGGTCATAAAAATAGCATCTCAGCAGCTAATGTGTATGAATCCGAAGAAGATTACAGAAATAAGAATAATTGGTGATTATAATTGTAGAGCAACATAGATTGCCCTAGGTTCATGAATTTGACTAATTGCACCGAGGAACTTGTGGAATGTTCAGTAAACTTTTGTCGAGGGGGGATTTATGGATGGCTCTACTTCATAACGAATTAAAAATAACAAAGATACAAGAATTACTTGGAATAAAATTAGCCTTACCATCATATCAGCGTCCGTATAGTTGGAGTGTGAGGTCTACAAATACGCTTTTCCTTGATACTTATCATGCATATCAAGAAGGTACACAAGAATACAGAATTGGTTCTGTAATTTTACATAAAGAAAATGAAAAATACAACATTGTAGATGGTCAGCAGCGACTGACAACCATTTCAATTCTTCTATACTGTTTAGGTGATGAGACTCAAGGGCTATTACGAGAAAAATATAATCAATTATCTAATGATGTAATAGTGACTAATTTTGAAATTTTATCTAAGAGGATAAGTGAACTTTCAGAAGATGAGCAAAACAAATACAAACAATATTTACTAGAACATTGTAGTGCAGTTCAAATTGTCACAGACAGCGAGCAAGAGGCTTTTCAATTCTTTGATTCGCAAAATTCTCGTGGCAAAGAGTTAGACCCACATGATTTATTGAAGTCATATCATTTACGTGAGATGGATGATGAAGACGAACAGCAGAAAGTAAGAATTATCAACGATTGGGAAAATGCGAACCAGGATGATTTAAATGACTTATTTAAAAGTTATCTGTTCCCGTTGACGCAATGGTATAAAGGAAAGAATGGTTTGGGCTATTCTGCAAGTAACATTGATGTATTCAAAGGGATTAAAACCACAAATGTATTTAATTATGCTATCTATCATAAAGCAAGTAACCTTTTCTTAGAACAGTTTAATGCAAACGGAAGCAATGAATTACTTGCATCAAAAGCATTAAATCAATTTCAATTAACACAGCCACTAATCGCAGGAAGACGGTTTTTCCATTATACCCTTCACTATGGAAATCAACTTGAGCAAATACAAAATTTAATAAATAAAGTTCACACGAAAGAACAAATTCCGAGTAGACGTTCTGGGGATCTTTACATTAAACAGTTATATGAATGTGCGTTATTGTTTTTTGCTGATCGCTTTGGTATTGAAAGCCTATCTAAAGGTGTGATGCACCAATTATATTCATGGAGCTATTCTTTGCGACTTACTATGCATGCTGTGTATCCTCAGACAATTAATAAATATGCACGAGGAAAACATGAGCGGTTGAACAAAGATTTGGATCTGTTTTCAGAAATTAGTGATATGAACCATGCTGAAGAGTTAAAGCTCGTTGTTTTGGAGCAACCCGATATTGAGAATAAAAATAAAGAGAAGTACAAAGCAGTGTATGATTTACTTTGTGAATGGAATAGGTGGTAGGAGATGGATAATCATTTAAAAATCATACCGGTATCAAACATTTTTACTAATATCAGTTATGTAGTTCCAATTTATCAACGGAACTATGCTTGGGCAGAGATGCAAATTGAACAGCTGATAGAAGATATTAATAGTTCAATTGACGATCTTAATAAAAACTATTTTCTTGGAAATCTTATTGTTAATCAAACTGATAATAATGTTTATGAAGTAATAGATGGACAACAAAGGTTGACGACATTATTTCTATTAGAAAATTATCTTGGCATGAATTTTGCGAAAGATTCGTTGAGATTTGAAGCACGGGAAAAGTCAAACCGTACACTTCACATGATAAACAATAAGAACAATGGTGAATTACTGGAGGGATTAGTATCAGTTGAAATCTTAGCGGGTTATCAAATCATTGAAAACTATTTAAAAAAAACGAAAGAAATAGATAAAAATGAGTTAAAGAAAAAACTTGAAAAGGTTTTTCTTGTTCGTGTACAAGTTCCGCAAGGTATAGATTTAAATCATTACTTTGAAATCATGAATACTCGGGGTGAGCAACTAGAACTTCATGAAATAGCAAAGGCAAAGTTTTTAGAAGTTTTGGATACAGAACACGATAAAAAAACTGCAGCATTGATTTGGGAAAAATGCTCTGATATGGACTCATATATCCAAATGAATTTTGATCCCAAAGTTAGAAAGGCTCTTTTTACAAAAGATTGGTCTAACATCAAGGATCATATTGACGATTTTGATTCAATTAGAGAATGTATTCCGAATGATGAAGATGATAAACATTCTGTTCCTTTGATTGACATTCTAAAAAGTAAGAAGCTACTCAATAATGGAGGAAGTAAGGATGAAGGTGAGAATGAACGCTTTGAATCGACTATTTCATTCCCAAATTTTTTATTACAGGTAAATGCAGTCATTGGTAAGTTAGGAGAAGAAGATTCAACACTTGATGATAAACACTTTTTGAATAATCTATCATGGGCTTGGAATGATGCTGATAGAGCAAAGAACTTTTTATATCATATGTTAAAATGCCGTGTGTTGTTTGATAAATATATTTTGAAACGCGAATATGCTAGAGATTATAAAGAAACTGGAAAATGGTCGTTACAACGTTTAGAGAAATATAGTGATTTGAAAGGGGAAAAGCCCAAATATGTAGGTACTTTCGGCAATGATGATAGTCAGAATAATAAACAAATAAGAACGCTGCAATCCTGCTTGCGCATAACCTACACGTCACCTAAGACAATGCATTGGATTTCACTAGTCTTAACGAGGTTACTAGAGAATGAATCATATGACATCATTGAAATTCTTGAAGATTACTGCAAAACAAAAGTTATAAAATCAAATTTTGAGAATGCTAGTGGATTTGGTTTTGAAAGAATCGTATTTACTTACCTTGATTATCTTTTATACAAAGATGGGTATTCTTACTTGGATAAGGAAATAATCCCGCCAATGAGTGATGAATGGCAATTTCAATTTAGAAGTTCGATAGAACACTTCCAACCACAGCATCTAGCTGAGGGTGTAAATTGGGAATCGGATGACCTTGATGGTTTTGGAAACCTTGCGTTAATTACTGTGTCAGGAAACTCTAAGTTTTCTAATTTGCCACCTGCAGGGAAAATCAGCTCCTACCCAAGCATTTTCGAACAAAGCTTGAAACTGAAGATCATGCAAGAATTAGTCAATCTCGACGATGAAAAATGGACTGAAGAAAAAGCAAGTAAACATCAAGAAGAAATGTTTAGGATTTTGAAGGGTTAGTATTTACGAGTGAAAGTTAATGATATATGATGTAGATGTTTTATCGAAAACTTTCCAAACACTAACAAGGTATAAAATATTAATATTTCTTCGAGAACTAAGACATCATAGTTTTTACTGCACAGTACAACGATACTAGCTATACACAAGCATTATGAGACGATTACCCCGAAAGTAATCGTCTCTTTCTTATTCAAAGGATAAAATTAAAGACAAAAAAAGGTCCATACTCACTCAGTTGGTATTTTTGCTGTTTGTATAGGTAATTCTTAGTTACTAATAAGAACTAAGGAGAGTTGATTATTATGAATCTAGGTGAGCAAATATTATCAGATTTAGTTGCTACTTTAAAAGATTTGTATCCTAATATTGAAGTGGAAACTACAAAGAATAAATTATCTACTGTTCTATCAGAGTATTATTTTCAAAGAGTTGAGTTAGGTGAGGTGCATCCTGACCTTGAGGATAAAATAAAATTGTTCATCTCGGCAAAAAAACTAGAAGGTTTAAGTTCTATTACTCTAGACAACTACCTCATGGAATTAAGTATGTTTGCTGATATCGTAAAAAAGAAGGTAGAGGACATAACTACAGCAGATGTTCGAATGTATTTAAGTCGAGATGGGACCTTGAAAATGAGCACAATTAGAAAGAAATTATCTGTTTTAAAGAGTTTTTTTAGTTGGTTAGCTTCAGAAGAATATATTAAACGTAATCCAACGACCAAATTAAAAGCTCCAAAAGAGGAATGCCGACTTCCTAATTCATTATCAATTCAAGAACTAGAAATGCTAAGAGAATCCTGCGATACAGTCAGGCAGCGTGCTTTTCTAGAAATATTATATGCGACGGGTTGTAGATTGTCTGAAGTTCATGGATTAGATACAGCTGATATTAATCTACAAAATATGAGCACATTAGTTATTGGTAAAGGTGATAAACAAAGGGAAGTCTATTTTTCGATTAGAGCAATGTATCATTTAGATAAATATTTAAAAGGAAGAAATGACAACTGTGAAGCATTGATGATTACGGAGAGAAAACCTTACAGAAGGTTATCAAAACGAGGAATACAAAGAGAAATAGGTATAATCGCTCAAAAAGCAGGTTTACAAGACAAAGTAAGTCCCCATGTTTTAAGACACACTTTTGCTACTTTAACCTTAAATAATGGTGCTGAATTGGTTGCGATTCAAGAGCTCTTAGGTCATAGTTCACCTGATACGACACTAAGGTATGCAAAGATTACTCATGAGCGAAAGCGAGAGCAGCATAAAAGATATCTAATTCAATAATTGAAATTAGACTTATACTACGCATCAAACCTAAAACGCCCACTCAACAAAATGCTGAAGTGGGCATCTTTTTTTAATCTTTATAATCTTCCTTCCGTGGTGCACCATTATAATGTAATGATTCTATCGCTTCCCAGAATTTCTCTTCTTGTTCTGGTGTCGCATCGTAAACCCATCCACTTTTTAAATATTTGTCCAAAGCTTGATACAAGTCACCATTTTTTCCTTCATTCATATAATCTCTGTGATTCTTCTCCTCTGTTCTCTTTTTGTTTAGGAGGAGAAGCCAAAAGATGGTGAAATTAAATACAAAGATTGTTAAAAGGTCATTTACTACAGGAATTTTTTCTTCTGGGAATGGAAAAAGGTTGAATAAGAAGAATATTACCAATCCACCTATTATGGCGATGCTTAAATTCCTCTCATTCCAAGTTGAAATTACCACAAATAAAAAACTAATAATTGCCAAAGCAGTCATATAGTAGTCGTTGGCTCCGTAACCGAAAAACTTTAAAACTGCAATAATTCCAGAGATAATAAAATACACAATAAATACTTTCTTTGGTTCAAAAATATCAAACTTTTTTTTATCGTTCCCCAAATTCATCACCCTTTCTATGAAATCTGGACTATCATACCAAATAATGAAAGTATTTGGTAGTATAATCGAAAATATTTTTACCTAGAAAACTTTAAGATTTAATACACTATAAAGAAAGGATGTTATCTAATATGCCAAATATTCAAGGATTAGTAATAGTTATTATGGGTGCATCAAGTTGGAGAACAAATAATAAATCAAAGTTATTAGTTACGCAGTACAACGATACTATTTAATAGAAGAATGATATTCAACAATCGGGCGCTATTTTTGAAAAAAACTTAGATTTTCAAACGCTTTTTTGTTCTACTTTTAAGTACAGTGAAGTATCTTATATCGAAAATTAAGCAACTATATTTTAACCCCGTCCTAAATTTAGAATGGGTTATGCATGTTTTTGTTTTTAAAATTAAATAACTTTATTGTTTTTTTAAAGATGGCTGTTCTTAAGTCTTTTTCCTCTAATGTTGCGACAGCTTCTATAGTCGTTCTGTCTGAAAAACAAACCATATCTTTCAATTCCCCTGGATGTATTCCTGTTGCCAGTACCATTTTTGCAGGGCCTAATACAGTTTGGTCTGCAAAAGATAGCGCCGATAATGTGGTGTTGAACAAGAAGTATTTGGAACTAAATTATTGATGATTAGGACTCTTTGAGATGTTTATTCAGAATCAAACAAATCAGCTATCTGATTATAAATATATACTTTATTTAACCACCATGCTTGTTTAGTCATGTAGTAGTCAGAATACAAATCTGTTTGATCATCTGGACGATTAATCCATTTAATTTTAGTGGGTAATTTGTCAGAGTATGGACTATCTTCATAATATGCTGTTTGGCTCGCTGACAGTTTACTAAACAACTTATTCTCCAAAGAAGAATTGATAAAGTTTGTCGTTCTTTTGTTTTGAGTCCATTTAATCTCAACGCCTGTTTTAATCTTATGAATTGTATCTTCCCAAACCATACGAGCTGAAGTTTCAATATCTTCATCAGGCATTTCCCAAAATTTAGCACCTTTAAGTGTTAAAACGTCTCCATCTTTTTCGAAAACAACAATCAAAAATTTAGTATCTTGCAGAGACTCTCTTAATTCCGATTCTTTCCATGTTTCTTCGATAACTTCATCAAATTTGTATTCTAAAATTTTAAATTCTTCTTTGAGCTCCTTCTTCCCCTTATAGACAACCACGGTCTTAGGTTTAATATTAGCTTTCGTAATTTCTTGACCAAAATCATCTTCTTTTGCACCTTTAATACCCAGCATATGCTTTATGATTTCTGGGTTAGTTGATTTCGTATTATCTTTGACATTAAATTCCCTAGCTAAATCAGTACGTTTACTGCCGATATATGGTTTTATCTTTTCGAGAATAATGTCCACTAACGATTTATTTTGCAAGTCTAATGGATTAGTAACAATAGCTGGCGAAGGCTTTCTTCCTAATACATAAGTCCTGTATAAATAGGTCATATACCCTCCTTTTAAAGAATATGCCCTTTGTTTTGCGGGAATATGGGAACAAGGTTGCTCTCGAAAAGATTCTGCGGCCGTTTTTCCTTTCGTACACGGAGATAGATAAGTAGTGAGACGCTCAGACAATTCATGCGCTCGTCCTTGCTTAATATAATCGTCGATGATATGCCAATCTTGTTTGATGATGGCGAAGTCTACAGGATTTTGCATCATTTCATATAAAGCAACATCTGTAATAATGAAGTCATCCTTATTTGTTTCAGGTTTCCATCTATAAAAAGCAAGTTCAATAGTGTTGTTTTTATGTAAGAAGTGGCTTGTTTCAAATGGTTCTTTTACTACTTCCATATAGTTGATAATATTTAAAACTAATCTCTCTTTTGCGCTTAACGTACCATTTTTATTCTCTTTGATTGGAGTGGCTTTTAATTCAACACCAGCACTACGCATATCTGGTTCGCTATCGCTATCTTTTTCTTTACCAAACCAAGTCTCCCACGCATCACCAGCACCGGATTTATGTGCCCCAGTAAGAGATTGATTATTATTAATTCCTCTAAGGCTCTTTCCAATAGCTTCTAGCCCATGATTATGGACTTCAGCTTTAGTTTTATATAGTTCATCTGTCATTTTTTCATCCCCTAATTTAAAAATCAACATGAAAATCCAGCGTTAACATTATTGTACCTATTATTTGATCTCTTTTGAAATATACTTTATAATAAGTCATCGAAATAACGAAATGCTATATTAAGAGGTGAATGGGGTGGTTAAAAACCTTTCTTTTTATGTGGTATTAATAATCCCTAACAGAACTTACCGGTGAAGTTCTTTGCTTTATAACAACGTGCAAAATCAAAAATAACAATATGACGAAGTGGCGATATAATTCAACTTCGTGTAGATGAAGTATTAAAAGAAAGAAATATGACGCAAAGGGTAGAGAAAATGCATACGTGTATCCATAATATGTGATCCGTGAAAATGGATAGATTGGATGATAAGAAATATAGGATAAGAGGAAAAAGCCTTATGCCTATTAAACTAATAAGATAGCTTTAGCCTAAAGTTAGAAAGAATAGGCTAAAGGATCTTAAATTGATAACATAAAGATAGAAAAATGCTGCTTGTAAAAAGCCTTTCAGCCAGGGGCATGTTTATAAGTTGAAATATCCACTTGAAACAAGGTTTTACCTAAATGAGAAGAAATACGACAGAAGATAGAAGTACTTACAAATTTTAAAAGATTTCCGTTTGAGTACCAAGAGGCGAAATATATTTATGATAAAATATAGAAAAAGATGATTAAGAAGGGACAATTAAAGTGAAACCAACAATTTATGATGTTGCGGAAAAAGCAGGTGTATCAATAGCAACTGTATCCAAGGTAATTAATCAAACAGGACGTATTAGTGAAAAAACAATAAACAAAGTAAATCAGGTAATGGATGAATTAGATTACCAGCCAAGTAGTGTAGCTGCAGCGTTAACAGGAAAAAAAACATATACGATTGGGGTACTTGTACCAGATATCTCAAACCCATTTTTTGCTGAAGTAGCAAGAGCTTTTGAAAATAGTGCACGAGAATCAGGGTATACACTCATTTTATGTAGCACAGACCATCAAACAAAACGTGAGCATGAATATATTGATTTATTATTTAAAAAACAAGTAGATGGCATTATTATTGCGACGGAGCTAAATGATTATAAACTTGTTAAAAAAATCGTGAATCGAGATTTGCCGCTTGTTTTATTCACCGTAGATCATCCTTCCATCACAACTCATGTTGTGACAACTGATGATATGAGGGGAGGCTATCTAGCTGGGAATTATCTAACGCAGAAAGGCCATACATCTTTAACGATTATGATGGAGAAGGATAGAAAAAGTAGCTTAGGGAGATTGAATGGTTTCAAACAAGCTCTTACGGATTCAGGTATTTCGTTAGATGATGATGCTATCATTAGTTGCTATTCGACAGTGGAAGATAGCAAACGTGCAAGTAAAGAATTACTTAGCTTGCCTAACAGGCCTACAGCGGTTTTTGCTTGTACAGATTTGATTGCGATATGTCTTATGAACGAAGCAAGAAAACAAGGGCTTTCGATTCCGGAAGATTTATCAATTATCGGATTTGATAATACTATCTATGCTGAGATTGCTGATCCAGGGTTAACGACGATTGAACAGCCAATTACACAAATGGCAGCCTGTACGTTTGAACAACTCTTAAAAACGATGGAAATGAAGACGCATGCTAAGCAAAAAATTACCATTATACCGAAATTGGTAGAACGATCCTCAGTGAAGGATATTACATGATAGGTTTCTTTAGTGGTCTATTTGAATGTAAAAAAGAAGGTCATCATAACTATGAGAAGTTATGATGACCTTCTTTTTTTATTAAGAATTTATACTGAGAATTGCTCTTCACCTTCAGTATTTAAATCTCGTTTAATCTCATTTTCCTTTGGAATAGTAAGGAAATGAGTTAAAAATGCACCAAAGAAGTACAAACCAGCAAAGATCCACATCACGCCGCCTACTCCTAATGGGCCAATGAATGCAGTTACAACTAATGGACCAACGAATGCTGATAATCCTGAACCTAAATTTAAGACAGACATTGCAGCTCCTTTATTTTCAGGAGATAAAGATGGGACTAATGCTGTAAGAGGTACATAACCGGCAAGTGTTGCTCCGTAGCAACAGGCAACAAATAATATAGCCCAATAATTATGTCCTACCATTTGTGGTACATAATAGAGTGCAAGAGTTACAATTCCGCAACCGACTCCTCCGAACCATTTTATCGTATTTACCCAGCCAAACTTGTCTCCAACAATACCAAAAATAATATTAAACACCATATTTACAAAGAATAGAGTACCCCAAATTTGTAACCATTCAGTCATTGTAAAATTATATTTCATCATATAAGTAGGCAGGAAAACAACAAATCCAAACTGAGCGGCCGAGTTTATAATTTTAACAATACCACCTATACCAACTTTAGGGTTTTCAAATGCGATGGTAATGCCTTTTAGTAATTCACTTGATTTGTTAGCACTTACGGTTTGTGCTTTAAACTTGTCCTTATTTACAACAATAGAGAATAATCCCCCGACGACAACGAAAATTAAGGCGCTCCATAAAGTAGCGATTTCTCCGATTTTAGGAACCATATAGCTAGAATAGAAGGCCCCGATAACACTAAGTCCAAGCTGGAATACGAACCAGAACCAGCCAACTGCTCTTGAAAGCATTTGCTGCGGAGTACTGTAAGATACCCAGACTAAGAAAGAATAAGCAAATAAGGGATACCCAAATCCTCGTAGAGCGTAGCAAATTATTATTACTGGATAATTCATATGTTGAATACCTATACCTATGAATCCAATAGAACCTAAAATAAATGATACTAAACCAAACGTCATTACTTTTCTGGGTCCCCACATTTGTACAAATACCCCCGAAAACCAAGAAGAAGCAGATACAGTAATCCCGTAAATCGTAAACAGAAAAGCAGCGTGTTCTAGTGTTAGTCCTTTTTCAACGAGATAAGGGGATAACCATCCTTGTTCTAAACCATCCCCAATCATAAAAACAATAATCCCTATGTATCCCCAAGTTAAATTAGAAGGAATACCAATCTTGTCCATAAATGTTTTGTTTGAACTCATTGCGTTCATTCTCCCACCACCGATAAGTTTTTTGGTTAAGCGCTTAATTCTTTTTGATAAAAAAAGTATACGCTTACATAATAGGGTCGTCAATGAAATTTTTTGACAATTTACAACTTTCTTTTATAAGGGCATTCTATTTACTTATTGGACAATAAAATAATAATGAGTATGAAAAGAAAGGAATACCTTATAGATGGGGTTTACTATTTAAAAGGCTTATCTTCCCTTGTTATATCAGTATCTTAAAAGATTATTTTTGTAGCGGTTTAGATTATTTGTTTCTAATTATTAATTTGTATATGGACGTAGTACGTTTACTTGCGAAATTTGAAATTCGAATAAAAAGAAAAATATTCAAAAAAATAAAAATGTTTTCAATTTAGAATCAAGTGTGTATAATGAAGAAAAATAGGGAAAGCGCTTAACTTAATTTGATGTGCTAAACCTTATAGACTTTCATTTTGTTTCTTAAATTTAAATAAAGAGGGAGAAATCATATGAATGTTATAACGATTGGAATTATTGGGGCTGGACGTATTGGGAAACTGCATGTTGATAATTTGCAGCTGATGCCACAAGTGAAAATTAAAGCGGTTTCAGATGTAGTGATTAGTCATCTAGAAAAGTGGGCTGAGGATAAAGAGATTTCCACTTTGACTACAAATTATCAGGATTTATTAGCAGATCCAGAAATTGATGCTGTCTTTATATGTTCACCAACAAATACACATGCGCAAATTATTAAAGAAGCGGCTCTTGCGAAAAAACATATTTTCTGTGAAAAGCCTGTTAGTTTCTCAGTAGAAGAAACATTAGATGCATTAGAAGTAGTAAAAGAACAAGGAGTATCTCTTCAAGTAGGTTTTAATCGCCGTTTCGATCCTAACTTCAGAAAAGTCTATGATCTTATTCAACAAGGAGAAGTGGGACGCCCACATATTTTAAAAATTACGTCTAGAGATCCACAACCGCCAAGTATAGAATATGTTCGTTCTTCAGGTGGATTGTTTATGGATATGATGATTCATGATTTTGATATGGCAAGGTATGTGATGAATAGTGAAGTTGTTGAAGTATTTGCATATGGAACAACATTAATTGATCCGTCCATTCAGGAAGTAAATGATGTTGATACAGCAATTGTCACATTGAAATTTGCGAATGGAGCTTTAGGGGTAATTGATAATAGCCGCCAAGCGGTTTATGGATATGACCAGCGTCTTGAAGTGTTTGGTGAAAAAGGAGCGGTCGCTGCGGATAATTGCTGCCCGACAACAGTTCAAGTGTCAAAAACAGAAGGTGTTGTAAAAGATAAGCCCCTTTATTTCTTCTTAGAGCGCTATACGCAGGCTTACATTGAGGAAGTAACACAATTTACAAAGTCAATTATAGAAGGACAAGCTGTTATTTGCAGTGGTAATGATGGGTTACAAGCGGAGCGAATTGCGAAAGCTGCGAAGGAATCTTTATTAACAGGAAAGCCTATTCAAATTGAACATAAACAGCCTGCATTAAATCAATAAAGAGAGCGCTTACTTCTTGATAGATAAAGAGTAATGAGTAGTAGGTTTATAAAAATATGAACCATATCATTAACTCTTTCATAAAGCATAGGAGGTAGTAACAATGAATCCACTTATTTTTAAAGAAGATTGTCCATTAGACTTAATTGCAGTTGGACGTTTATGCGTTGATTTAAATGCCAATGAAACACAACGTCCTATGGAAGAAACAAGAACATTTACTAAGTATGTGGGAGGTTCTCCTGCGAATATTGCTATTGGTGCGGCACGCCTTGGCTTACAAACAGGATTTATCGGTAAAGTGTCCGATGATCAAATGGGTCGCTTTATTACAGGGTACCTAAAGGATAACAATATTAATACGGATCAGATATGTATTGATCGCACTGGTGCAGTGACAGGTTTAGCTTTTACAGAAATTAAAAGCCCTGAAGATTGTAGTATTTTAATGTACCGCGACAATGTCGCCGATTTAAATCTTGATCCAACAGAAGTATCTGAGGACTATATTAAACAATCAAAGGCTCTCTTAATTTCAGGAACAGCTTTAGCGAAAAGTCCTTCTCGCGAGGCGGTATTTTTAGCGCTAGAATATGCGCGTAAGCACGATGTAGTCGTATTTTTTGATGTGGATTACCGCCCTTATACATGGCAGTCAGAAGCTGAAACGGCTGTGTATTACAATCTAGCGGCTGAAAAATCTGATGTCATTATTGGAACGCGTGAAGAATTCGATATGATGGAAAAACTATTAAACTACGAACAATCTAATGATCAAGTTACGGCTGAAAGATGGTTTTCTCATCATGCAAAAATCGTCGTAATTAAGCATGGCGGGGATGGTTCAATCGCTTATACGAGTGACGGCCAATCAAACCGCGGCGGTATCTTTAAAACAAAGGTATTAAAGACGTTTGGCGCTGGCGACTCGTATGCATCTGCGTTTATTTATGGCTTAATGCAAGGGCTTGAAATTCCTCAGGCGATGCGATTAGGAGGCGCTTCTGCTTCCATTGTTATTTCCAAACATAGTTGTTCGGATGCAATGCCAACAAGGGCAGAGATTTCTGCATTCATGGAAACGGCTGAGGAAATTGTATAGAAACCTCAAAAACCAATAATTAAGTAAGGGCGTATCCTATTGGACGCTTCTACATTACATAAAAGGGAGAGAATGAATATGACAGTACAAACAGCACAAATTGTAAAAAACTACATTGGCGGCGAATGGGTAGAATCTATTTCAACTAAGATGGAAGCAGTATACAATCCAGCAACAGGGGAAGTAATCGCCCAGGTACCCCTTTCAACAAAAGTAGATGTTGAACAAGCTGTATTAGCAGCAAATGAAGCTTTCAAATCTTGGTCTAAAACAGCTGTGCCAAAACGTGCTCGTATTCTATTTAAATATCAACAATTATTAGTAGATAACTGGGAAGAGTTGGCGAAACTTATTACGATTGAAAACGGAAAAAGCTATAACGAAGCTTATGGTGAAGTTCTTCGTGGTATTGAGTGCGTGGAGTTTGCTGCAGGTGCTCCTACATTAATGATGGGAAAACAGCTTCCTGATATTGCGACAGGTATAGAATCTGGTATGTATCGTTACCCAATTGGTGTTATAGGCGGGATTACACCTTTTAACTTCCCGATGATGGTTCCATGCTGGATGTTCCCACTTGCAATTGCTTGTGGTAATACATTTGTGTTAAAACCTTCAGAACGTACACCACTTCTAGCAGCAAAATTAGCTGAATTAGCTGAAGAAGCTGGTTTACCTAAAGGTGTATTAAATATCGTTAATGGCGCACACGATGTAGTAAACGGTCTTCTGGAACACAAATTAGTGAAGGCGATTTCATTTGTAGGTTCCCAGCCAGTTGCAGAATATGTATACAAAAAAGGAACAGAAAACTTAAAACGCGTTCAAGCACTAGCGGGTGCGAAAAACCATTCCATTGTATTACATGATGCGAATCTTGAACTAGCTACAAAGCAAATTATTAGTGCTGCGTTCGGTTCAGCTGGTGAGCGTTGTATGGCTGCTTCTGTTGTTACAGTAGAAGAAGAAATTGCAGATCAATTAGTTGGAAGACTCGTAGAAGAAGCAAATAAAATTGTAATCGGAAATGGTCTTGATGAAGATGTATTTTTAGGACCAGTTATTCGTGATAACCATAAAGAGCGTACAATTGGTTACATCGATTCAGGTGTAGAACAGGGAGCTACATTAGTTCGTGATGGACGCGAAGATACAGCTGTAAAAGGAGCTGGCTACTTCGTTGGCCCAACAATTTTTGACCATGTTACAAAAGAAATGAAAATCTGGCAAGATGAGATTTTTGCTCCTGTTTTATCTATTGTTCGTGTGAAATCATTGGATGAAGCAATTGAAATTGCGAATGAGTCTCGCTTTGCAAATGGGGCTTGCATTTATACAGATAGCGGAGCAAGTGTACGTCAATTCCGTGAAACAATTGAATCAGGTATGTTAGGTGTGAATGTTGGGGTACCAGCACCAATGGCATTCTTCCCGTTCTCTGGCTGGAAAGACTCTTTCTATGGTGATCTTCATGCGAACGGTACGGACGGCGTTGAGTTTTATACTAGAAAGAAAATGCTTACATCTCGTTGGGAAAAGTAATGACTAAGAGAGAAGTAAAATCTCTCTAGTTGTTCGTAAGCGAAAGTAACGGAAGTAGTAAAACATAAGAAGGAAGTATTAGGAGACTATCAAATTCCTGATACTCCTTTTTCATATACAGAATGACTGATAGAGATAGAAAGGAGCAAACAATATGCAAACTGTCAGAATGACCACGGCGCAAGCATTGGTGAAATTTTTGAATCAGCAATACGTAGAGTTTGATGGAGAGCAACAAAAGTTTATTAAGGGAATCTTTACTATTTTTGGTCATGGAAATGTAGTAGGCCTAGGTCAAGCTTTAGAAGAAGACGCAGGAGAATTAGAAGTATATCAAGGAAGAAACGAACAAGGAATGGCAAATGCTGCGATGGCTTTTGCAAAACAAAAACATAGAAAACAAATTATGGCATGTACTTCTTCTGTTGGTCCTGGATCAGCAAATATGATTACCTCTGCTGCAACAGCATCTGCAAATAATATTCCCGTATTACTACTTCCAGGTGATGTATTTGCAACGAGACAACCGGATCCTGTTCTTCAACAAATTGAACAAACACATGACTTATCTATTTCTACGAACGATGCTTTTCGAGCGGTAAGTAAGTACTGGGACCGGGTGAACCGTCCTGAACAATTGATGACAGCTATGATTCAAGCCATGCGTGTTTTAACGAATCCGGCAGATACAGGAGCTGTAACAATTTGTTTACCACAAGATGTCCAAGGGGAAGCATGGGATTTTCCAAGTTACTTCTTCCAAAAACGCGTTCACCGTATTGAACGTCGTCTACCTACAAAAGCCAGCTTAGCGGATGCGGTTGAAATGATTAAGAGAAAGAAAAAGCCAGTTATGATTTGCGGTGGTGGTGTAAGGTACGCAGAAGCGGCAGAGGCACTCAAACAGTTTGCTGAGGAATTCCGCATTCCATTTGGAGAAACGCAAGCTGGGAAAAGTGCGATTGAAAGCAGCCATCCATATAATCTTGGCGGCATCGGGGTAACTGGAAATTTAGCAGCCAATACAATTGCAAAGGAAGCGGATCTTGTTATTGGAATCGGGACGAGATTTACTGATTTTACAACGGCATCTAAGCAATTGTTTCAGAATGAAGAGGTTGAGTTTTTAAATATTAACACTTCAGAATTCCATGCGAACAAGCTCGATGCATTGAAGATGATAGCAGATGCAAAAGAAGCACTTCTTGCTCTAATAGATGAACTGCAAGCAATTGAGTATCAATCTAGTTACACAGTAGAAATCGCTGATGCAAAAGAGGCGTGGGAAACAGAATTAGCACGTCTACATAATATTCGCTTTACAAGTCAAGGTTTCACGCCAGAAGTTGAAGATCATTTCGATGAGAATTTAAATGAGTATGTAGACGCACTTGGTACACAATTAACACAGACTGCAGTCATTGGACAAATGAATACATTACTTGATGAAGATGCAATTATCGTTGGTGCGGCAGGAAGTCTTCCGGGTGATTTACAAAGAATGTGGGCAGCAAATAAACCTAATACATATCACATGGAGTATGGTTACTCTTGCATGGGTTATGAGGTTGCCGGCGCAATGGGTGCAAAGCTAGCTGAACCATCGAAGGAAGTATATGCAATGGTAGGGGATGGCAGTTACCAAATGCTTCATTCTGAGCTTGTCACAAGTCTTCAAGAAAACAAAAAAATTAACGTCTTATTGTTTGATAACTCCGGATTTGGCTGCATTAATAACTTACAAATGGGCAACGGAATGGGGAGCTTTGGAACAGAGTTTCGCTACCGAAACCAGCAAACTCGTAAATTAGACGGGGCAATTATGAAAATTGATTTTGCAGCTAGCGCGGCTGGATATGGCGTAAAAACGTATCGTGTTACATCGATAGAACAATTACAGGAAGCGCTTATAGATGCGAAAAAACAAACAGTTTCTACATTGATTGATATTAAAGTATTACCAAAAACAATGACAAATGGATACGATTCATGGTGGCATGTAGGTGTTGCAGAAGTATCTAATAGTCAAAGTGTACAAGCTGCGTATGAGAGTAAAGTAAGTAACTTGCAAAAGGCAAGATCTTATTAGATTAGGACATAAAGAGAGCTTTTTATCTACATGCATATTGTTTAGTAAGCTCTCTTTTTAACGAACAGATAGGAGAATTTAGCGAAACTCTATAACATTTAGCGAAGAGGAGAGACAAGGGGATGTTCAAAGAAAACACGATTAAGCTTGGGATTGCACCAATTGCTTGGACAAATGATGATATGCCGGAGCTAGGAGCAGAAAATACGTTTGAACAATGTATTAGTGAGATGGCACTAGCTGGATTTAATGGAAGTGAAGTAGGTAATAAATATCCGAGAAATACAGTTGTATTGAAAAAATCATTGGAATTACGAAAACTGGAGATTGCTAGTGCATGGTTTAGTATGTTCTTGACAACGAAGCCGCTTGAAGAGACGGTACAAGCATTTATTAAACATAGAGATTTTTTGCATGAAATGGGCGCAAAAGTCATCGTTGTTTCAGAGCAAGGACATAGTATTCAAGGTTTAATGGATGTACCGCTATTTCAAAACAAGCCCGTTTTTACAGAAGAAGAGTGGGATAAGCTTGCGGATGGGTTACATCACCTCGGTAAATTAGCTCAGGAAAAGGGGCTACATATTGTATACCATCATCATATGGGTACGGGTGTTCAAACAACGGCAGAAATTGAAAAGTTAATGGATATGACGAATCCAGAACTTGTATCCCTGCTTTTTGATACAGGTCATCTTGTTTTTTCAGGAGAAGAGCCGCTTTATATTTTAAAAAAATATTTACCTCGCATTAAACATGTACATTTAAAAGATATTCGTAAGGAAGTAGTAGATGCTGTAAAGGAAAAAGATTTAAGCTTCTTACAGGCAGTGAAGAATGGTGCATTTACAATTCCTGGAGATGGCGTAATTGTATTTGATGAAGTGTTTACTACCCTTGCGAACTCTGAGTATAAAGGATGGTTTGTGGTAGAAGCAGAGCAAGACCCAGCTTTAGCGAATCCTTTTGAATACGCATTAAAAGCTCGAAAATTTATACAAGAAAAAGCAGGTTTGTAATTTAAGCATTTTAAGATTATCCCTAAGTAAATGGTATGGTAATCAACATGTCTTCTTACAAAAGGGGTAAAAAGACGTGACGGTTGGTTTTACATTTAATAAATAATATTGAAATAGGGGAGTATGTAATGCCATTAGTTCAAATGAAAGATATTTTAATAAAAGCAAATCAAGAGAATTATGGGGTTGGAGCTTTTAGTGTCGCTAATATGGAAATGGTCATGGGAGCTATTCAAGCAGCTGAAGAGTTACGTTCCCCGCTCATTCTACAAATTGCGGAAGTTCGTTTGAATCATTCGCCCATTCATATGATTGGTCCTTTGATGGTAGCTGCAGCGAAAAAAGCAACTGTTCCAGTAGCAGTTCACTTTGATCACGGTATGACATTTGAAAAGATTCAAGAGACGTTAGAAATTGGTTTTAGTTCGGTTATGTTTGATGGCTCTCACTATCCGTTAGAGGAGAATATCCAAAAGACAATAGAAATTGTAGCGCTTGCGAAACAGTACGGAGCGACGGTAGAAGCTGAGATTGGCAGAGTAGGTGGTAGTGAGGACGGATCAGAAGATATTGAGATGTTGCTGACAAGTATCACAGAAGCAAAACGATTTGCAGAAGAAACAGACGTTGATGCATTAGCTGTTGCGATTGGAAATGCGCATGGTATGTATAATGGAGATCCTGCTTTACGATTAGACCGCTTGCAGGAAATTAATGAGGTAGTTCATATCCCACTCGTTTTACATGGTGGCTCTGGCATTAGTCCAGAGGATTTCAAGCAATGTATTCAACATGGTGTTCGAAAAATTAATGTAGCAACAGCAACGTTTCAGAATGTAATTGCTGCGGTTAACACTGCTGCCCTAAATACTCCTTATTCAGATTACTTTACGTATCATCAAGATGTAATTGAGGCCGCATACGAAAACGTTAAAAATCATATGCTCATATTCGGAAGTGAAAACAAAGCATAACAAGAAAAGCTTTCTTCATTAAATAATAGAAGGAACTCTTAATTTAGTTAGCTGACAAAGATAGAGAACGATAGAGTAGCCATAAAAAAAGGAGGAGAACATCATGTTAGGTAAATTAGGTGAATTAAATGAAGGATATAATGTATTAACAGAAATGAACGGTCATTGCAGTGATATGTTAATGGATATAGGCATATATAAGATGTCTAATGGAAAAGAAGAGCTGTTATTTGATAATAAGAATGAAACGGCAGTACTTTTACTAGAAGGGGCAATTCGTTTAGAGTGGGATGGAATGGAACAAGTTATTCAAAGGCAGTCTGTTTTTGAAGAAAACCCTTGGTGTTTGCATGTGGCTAAAAATGTGAAGGTTACAATTACTGCTCTTTCAGATAGTGAAGTGCTTGTTCAAAAAACAGATAATGACCAAGAATTTGCGTCAAAGTTGTATACTCCAAATGAGTGTCAAAGTGTTGTAGCTGGAGATGGAGTATGGGAGGGAACAGCGCAGCGTGTTATTCGTACAATTTTTGACTATAACAATGCAGCATATTCTAACATGGTAGTAGGAGAAGTTATTTCTTATCCAGGACGATGGTCGAGTTACCCACCGCATCACCATGATCAACCGGAGGTATATTATTATCGCTTTAACAAGCCACAGGGATTTGGATGTGCAATGGTAGGTGAGGATGCTTATCGCGTTGTACATAATAGTTTTATTACAATTCCAGGTGAGCTAGACCACCCGCAAGCAACGGCACCTGGATATGCAATGTATTTTTGTTGGATGATTCGGCATCTTGAGAATAACCCATGGAATGATCGTATCATGGAGGAAGAACACAAGTGGTTATTAGAACCAAATGCGAAAATTTGGCCAGAAAAAGAATAGATGAAAATAAAGGTTCTGGACAAAAACGATGTCACTTGCAATTGTTTTTGCTCAGAACCATTAATTTTTTGTCAATTCAGGCAGGCTCTTATGTGAGGTAACGTAAGAGCCTGTTTAAATGTACTACCTTTTTTTATGTACAATAATAAATGATATAGACAGGGAGAGAAAATCCATATCCACTAAATTAGTAAATTTACGTATTGATTTTGCTTTTAAACAGTTATTTGGAACGAAAGGAAATGAGGAAGTTTTAAAGAAGAAAAGTAATTCTGGATAATAAGGACTTGTTCATTTTAGTTTAGGAAAAATTAAGATTTACTTATTATTACTTTAACTATTTAAAGTGAAACCTTAAGAGAAAGTTTAGATAAAATAAAATTTCGCGTTATAACATAATAATGTAATTTTTATTTGAATAACAAAAAATCTTATAAAAAGGGTACTAGTAATTATTATGGAGCGTGGAATTTATTGAGTACTACAGGAGGGTTTCATGAGTAAAATAATAGTATTATTAAGGAGTCTAGATAAAAAACTAATTTTAATTTTATGCATGTTTTGTATTATTAGTACCGCTGCAATTTATAGTAGTCAACAAACTGGTCAGTATGGAAGCACAAACTTTGCATTGCAGCAAGGTAGGAACTATATAATTGGTTTTGTACTGTTAATATTTGTTGCAAGTATTGATTGGGATCAATGGCAAAAGTTATCTTGGCCATTGTATATTGTTGGTTTTGTGGCAATTGTTATATTAAAAATACTACCGGAGTCAACGTTTACTCCCGTTAAATTAGGAGCAAAAAGATGGTTTCAATTTCCTGTTATCGGTCAAATTCAACCATCGGAGTTTTTCAAAATTGCACTAATTATATTTGTCGCCAATTTAGTAGTGAATCATAACGCCAAATATATGATTCGGACATATAAAACTGATTTCATATTGGTCGGAAAAATTATGTTAGTTTCAATTCCTCCTATTTCTTTAGTATACAGTCAGCCAGATACAGGTATGGTGTTCTTATACGCAGCATCTATAGCATGTATTTTATTTATGTCAGGGATTCAAAAGAAATTAATTGCATTTTGTACAGTCATCCCGGTAACTATATTATCTACATTAATATTTATATATATAAAATATCCAGATTTTTTCTTTAAAGAATTAGTTACTAGGTTAAAACCGCACCAACAATCACGCATTATAGGTTGGTTAAATCCAGCTGAAAATGCAGATCAAGGATATCAAACGCAACAATCTCTTTTAGCTGTTGGAAGTGGTGAATTACATGGAAAAGGATTCGGTCAAGGTAGTGTATATATTCCTGAAAAACATACTGATTTTATTTTTGCTACTATCGCTGAAGAAGGTGGATTTATAATAGCAGCTATCGTTGTATTGGTCTTGTTACTTCTTATATATCGAATAACTATAATTGCTTATTCAGCAGAGAATCTGTTTGGTACATTATTATGTGCTGGGACAATTAGTGTTTTAACACTACAAATCTTCCAAAACATTGGTATGATTGTTGGGATAATGCCGGTAAAAGGAATTGCACTACCTTTTTTATCATATGGAGGGAGTTCGCTATTTTCAAATATGATAATGATGGGGCTTATTTTATCGGTGCATAAAAATTATAAAAAATACATGTTTCAAGTTAATTAAAAGTTAAAAATGTGTAGGGGTGTTTTTGAAAATTTTAATTTTTGGAAATAAGATAGAGTCCGGCTAAAAAACTAGAGGACACTAATTCATTAAAGCAGCCATAAAAGGTGTTTTAAGAATTGGCGTCCTCTTTATTTTGAAAAAGGAGATGGGGAAAACATGAGGCATGATTCCTCTTTCCGAACAGCATATGAAGCTCGAGAGAAACTACTTCTAGATGAACAAGCAAAGCTAGCGAATGCAGAACAAGAGGGTATGGAAAAAGGTATTGAGCATGGTAAGATGCAAATGATTCGAGGGATACATGAAATTGGTGTACCGCTTTGAAACTATTGCAAAAGCAAGTAAGTTAAGTCTGAAGGAAATAGAGCGTATCTTGAAGTTAAAATAAATATATATGTGTCTACAGAACTCATGAGTAGAAAAAATTAGACGTTCATTATCATATTACGTCTAATCGTAAAGCATTGCTGAAGATTTTAGCAGTGCTTTTTTTCAATCAACTAATTATATAGAAAAGTTGAAAGAAGAACGTGAATAGTCCGAAACAAATATGTTTCGGACTAGGGGTTCGATATTTTATCCATTTTATTCAACATTTTTTAAGGATTAAGAGGCTGAATTTTCTGACTTATAGAGCAAGAAAAATGTATTACGTTAATCAATAGATACCCCACTAGAGACAATCAGTTTTGTTGGTGCTGGCGTATCTCCACCATTAAACGAAGAGTGTTGTGATACATTTAAACTAATCATGCTACATGCTAATGCACTTACTACTACCATACTTAATAACACTTTTTTTATTTTTTTCATTACTTTAACGCTCCTTTTCTCAAATGTTTCTTATCAGCATTATTACTAATATAGAAATATTTGCTCGCTTTAACATGATTATTTGCCTCGTAAAATTGGAGTGCTAAAATCTCTGCATATTCTTTTACACAATCCCACATGTCCTCTTTTTCAAAATAAGAAATTGCATCAGTAACTACTTTTTCTAGTTTAATTCTAGGTAGTTCTGTGATTAGTTCATTTAAAACTGCGAAACGATGCTTATATTCCTCATTTCCTGATTCATTTGTATACTTTATTCCTTGCTTGATATATGCTTTTGCTGTTTCAACGCCTTCTAATTTATAATATGCTCTTGCTAAGACAAATAATGCTTTAAAATGGTTCGGTATGGTATTTATAATTTCAGAACTCTGTCTAATCGCCAATGGATATAAATCTTGAATATTATATAACCAGCCTAAATTGGATCGTACTCGTAATAATAATTGTTCTTCATCATACTTCTTAAAAACATCAATAACCGTATTGAGACATTCTTCCGCTCTTTCAAATTCTCTTAGATCTATACAAGCCAGTCCATATACATTGTCGCATAAAGCAATATTAATTTCATAGCCTCCATGATTCCGGTATATTTCTTTGGCTTTTACTACATGTTGAATCGCTTCAAATGGTTGATAAGATTGATAACAGTAAGTTGAAAATCTATACTCAAACTCAGCTTTTTCTACATCATCAAGTATATCAATTAAAAGTTCTTCTGCCTTTTCATAGTGTGTTTTCGCTTCAGTATAATTTGCTAAAATTGTAGAGTGAATGGCCTTAAAGAAATAATAATAGTAAGCTAAAATTGAAAATTCCTCTTTGATATTAGGGAGTTTTTCTATTTGATTAAAAGAATCTTTTGTAATACTCATTCCATCTACCAAGACTTTATATCTAAAATTCAGTAGGGAATAATAGAATGATACATATTGGTCTGTTTCTATTTCCTTTAAACGTTCTTTTACTTGTAGATATATCTGTTTTGCTTCTTTTACATGATATAAACGAATTTCTTCATACCATTCATGTAATAATTCCATCAATTGCTTATTACTTTTTTCTTGAACAGTCATAATATCCCCCATTTCTCTGTAAAGGCTTATTCTGATAATAACAGGAAATAGATACATTAAATTTAACTACGATTTTTTTCACTAATATACAGAATATTCTGAATTATAACGATGTCCATGCTTTTAAATTTGAAAAAGTATAGTTAAGACAATACAAGTTTCGTTAATGCTTTTTTGATTTTTAAATGTTGTCTATTGAATACTTCTTATAAGAGGTGGCGTAGCACTATAGTAGAAAAAGAGAGGCTTATACTGTTATGGTATTGAGAAATATATAGGGCTTATTAAGCTTCAAGGGATTCCTCGAAAATAAATAGAAGTATATCCATATCTATTTACATTGAAGAGGGAGCGTTAGTTTATGATAAGTTTTGGGATTAATTTACGCAATATTATTAGTTATGCACAAGAGAATAGGAATCTTAATAATATACGGATTTTAACGAATTTCCCGAAAGAATTCTCCTTCCTCAAGCGTGTGAAGGGGGTAGGTGGGAGATGAATTTCGGTTTGGCGTAGCCAAAAGGTTTTCCTTTTTATTTTGCCTCTGATATAATCAGTCT
>NZ_JAEHBO010000066.1:0-30415 GCF_016483575.1 Bacillus cereus group sp. N12 | reverse complement strand
CGATGAAAGGAACCGGGTTAGTTGTATGAGCTGTCATAGGCCCGCCATCAGCAGTTAACTCCTGATCAGCATTACCATGGTCAGCAGTAATAAGTGCTACACCATCTTTTGCAAGAATCGCTTCTACAACTTTTCCTAAACATTCGTCAGTTGCTTCTACTGCTTTAATTGTTGGTTCCATCATCCCAGAATGGCCAACCATATCACAGTTCGCAAAGTTAAGAATGATAACATCATGTTTATCATTTTCGATTTCATTTACTAAAGCGTCCGTTACTTCGTAAATGCTCATTTCAGGTTTCAAATCATACGTTGCAACCTTTGGTGAGTTAATTAAGATACGCTCTTCTCCTGGGAATTCAGCCTCACGACCACCGCTAAAGAAGAATGTAACGTGCGGATACTTTTCAGTTTCCGCGATGCGAAGTTGCTTTAATCCCGCTTGCGCAACAACTTCACCTAAAGTGTTATCAAGGTTCATTGGCTTAAATGCCACGTAACCATCTACAGTTTCACTGAAGTGTGTCATACAAACGAATTCAGGAATGTGAGGTACTTTTTCACCACGATCGAACTCACGGAAGTCTTCGTTTGTAAATACACGAGCAATTTGAATTGCACGGTCTGGACGGAAGTTATAGAAAATAACTGCATCATCATCATTGATTGTTGCAACTGGCGTGTTATCTTCGTTAACAATTACAGACGGCAATACGAATTCATCATAGATACCGTTCGCATAAGAGTCTTCTACACACTCTTCTGCTGATTTATAAGTAGGGCCTTCACCATTCACCATAGCACTGTAACATTTTTCTACGCGATCCCAACGCTTGTCACGGTCCATGGAGTAATAACGACCAGAGATAGTCGCGAATTGTCCTACACCTGTTTCTTTAATTACTTCATTTGTTGCATCGATATAACCTTTTGCTGTTTGTGGTCCAACATCGCGGCCATCTAAGAACGCATGGATATAAACTTTCTCCACGCCTTCTTTTGCTGCTAAGCGAAGAAGAGCAAACATATGGTTCATGTGACTGTGCACACCACCGTCAGAAAGTAAACCGAATAAATGAAGAGCAGTACCTTTTTCTTTCACGCTTTTAATTGCATTTTGGAATGTTTCGTTCTGATCGAACTCACCTTCACGAATTGCAACGTTTACGCGTGTTAAGCTTTGGTATACGATGCGGCCAGCACCGATATTTAAGTGACCAACCTCAGAGTTACCCATTTGACCTTCTGGAAGACCTACTTCCTCACCACAAGCTGTAAGCGTTGTATGAGGGAATTTGTTCCAGTAACCATCAAAATTAGGTTTCTTAGCTTGTGCTACAGCATTCCCATGAGTTTCTTCACGAAGTCCGAAACCGTCAAGAATGATTAAAGCTGTTGGCTTTCTCATTTTACCGCCCCCAGAAGACCTAAGAACGAAGCAGGCTCTAAGCTAGCACCGCCAACTAAAGCGCCGTCGATGTCAGATTGTGCCATATACTCTTTAATGTTTTCTGGTTTTACGCTACCGCCGTATTGAATACGAACAGCTTCTGCAGCTTCTGGAGAAACAGCTTCTGCAACAACTTTACGGATGTGCGCACATACTTCGTTTGCATCTGCAGAAGAAGATGATTTACCTGTACCGATAGCCCAGATTGGCTCATAAGCGATAACAGTTGCTTTAACTTGCTCTTCTGTTAAACCTGCAAGTGCTTTTGTCACTTGACCTGCTACTAGATCAAATGTTTTTCCGCTTTCGCGCTCTTCTAAAGTCTCACCACAACATACGATTGGTGTTAAACCATGTTCAAATGCTGCAAGAGTCTTTTTGTTTACTGATTCGTCTGTTTCAGCAAACATTTCACGACGCTCAGAGTGGCCAAGTACTACGTAGCCTACTTTTAAGTCGCTAAGTGCTACTGGGCTAATTTCGCCAGTGAATGCACCATTTTTTTCGAAGTGCATGTTTTGTGCACCTACTTGTAAGTCCGTTCCTTCAGTTGCCGCTACTAAGCGCTCTAAGAATAGAGCTGGAGAGCAAACTACTGCATCAACAGCTGAAGCTGCTGGGATTTGACCTTTAACTTCCTCTACGAAGCTAACTGCTTCAGATAGAGTTTTATTCATTTTCCAGTTACCTGCGATAATTGGTTTACGCATGCTTTGCACCGTCCTTTTTCTTTGGCTGCTACTTATTTGTCGTTAAGACAAACTACACCTGGAAGCTCTTTACCTTCCATGAATTCTAATGACGCACCGCCGCCAGTAGAAATGTGGCTCATTTTATCAGCCATACCGAATTTTTCAACAGCTGCTGCAGAGTCACCACCGCCGATAACAGAGTATGTATCTTCTGCATCTGCTAATGCTTGTCCTACTGCTTTTGTACCTTCTGCGAATGGAGTCATTTCGAATACACCCATTGGTCCATTCCATACAACAAGCTTAGAGTTTTTAATTACATCTGCATAAATTTCACGTGTTTTAGGACCGATGTCCACGCCTTCCCATGTAGAAGGAATAGAGTCGATACCAACGATTTGAGTTGTTGCAGTTTCAGAGAATTCCTCTGTGATTACAACATCAACTGGCATGTAGAAGTTTACGCCTTTTTCTTTTGCAAGTTGCATAAATTCTTTAGCTAGTTCAATCTTGTCGTCTTCACATAGAGATAGACCAATTTCATGACCTAAAGCTTTAACGAATGTGTAAGCAAGTCCGCCACCGATGATTAAGTTATCTACTTTGTCTAATAGATGACGAATTACACCGATTTTATCTTTTACTTTCGCACCACCAATGATAGCTGTGAATGGACGTTCTGGGTTAGAAAGTGCTTTACCAAGTACATCTAACTCTTTTTCCATTAATAAACCAGATACTGCTGGTAGGTAGTCTGCGATTCCTGCTGTAGAAGCGTGAGCACGGTGAGCTGCACCGAATGCATCGTTTACGAAGATGTCAGCAAGAGCTGCAAATTCTTTCGCAAGTTCTGCATCGTTCTTTTCTTCGCCCGCATAGAAACGTACGTTTTCAAGAACTAATACGTCGCCTTCGTTCATTGCTGCAACCATTTCTTGTGCAACTGGTCCGAATGCTTCGTCTGCTTTTTTAACATCTTTACCAAGAAGCTCGCCTAAACGTGCTGCTACTGGAGTAAGACGTAATTCTTCTACTGCTTGACCTTTTGGACGGCCTAAGTGGCTTGCTAAAATAACTTTCGCACCTTGCTCTACTAAATATTGAATTGTAGGAAGAGCTGCACGGATACGAGTTTCATCTGTAATTTTGCCTTCTTTCATAGGTACGTTGAAATCAACGCGGCAAAATACACGCTTACCTTTTAAATCTACGTCACGAATTGATTTTTTGTTCATTGGATTTCCCTCCGACTACTAGTTAGGATTGACAAAACCCATTCAAAAGCTTAACACATTTGCTTCTAAAACGAAAGAAGAGAGAGAGGGAACAAACCCTCTCCCTCGTTTTGTCATTGATTGCTTATATACTTAAGAATTAAAGACCTTTAGAAGTCATGTATGCAGCTAGGTCTACTACGCGGTTAGAGTAACCAGTTTCGTTATCGTACCAAGAAAGTACTTTAACCATGTTACCTTCCATTACCATTGTAGATAATGCATCGATTGTAGAAGAAGCTGTACATCCGTTATAGTCGATAGATACTAATGGCTCTTCGCTGTATCCAAGGATACCTTTTAATTCGCCTTCAGCTGCTGCTTTGAATGCTGCGTTTACATCTTCAACTGTTACTTCTTTGTCAAGTTCAACAACTAAGTCAACAAGAGAAACGTTAGCAGTTGGAACACGTACAGCGCCACCATTTAATTTACCTTTAAGTTCTGGTAATACTAATGCTACAGCTTTAGCAGCACCAGTAGATGTTGGGATCATGTTTTCAGCTGCTGCACGAGCACGACGTAAATCTTTGTGTGGTAAGTCTAAGATTTGTTGGTCGTTAGTGTAAGAGTGAATTGTTGTCATCATTCCGCGTTTTACGCCGAATTTTTCGTTTAATACTTTAGCGAATGGAGCTAGACAGTTTGTAGTACAAGAAGCGTTAGATACTACATTGTGGTTAGCTGCATCGTATTGTTCGTGGTTAACACCCATAACTACAGTGATATCTTCGTCAGAAGCTGGAGCTGAGATGATAACTTTCTTAACTGATCCACCTAAGTGTTTCTCAGCGTCTGATTTTTTAGTGAAACGGCCAGTAGATTCTACTACTACTTCTACTCCGTAGTCGCTCCATGGTAATTGAGCTGGGTCACGCTCAGCGATAACTTTAATTTCTTTACCGTTAACAACGATGCTGTTTTCGTTAGCAGATACTTCTGCATTTAAAGTTCCGTGAACTGTGTCATATTTTAAAAGGTGAGCTAATGTTTTAGCATCTGTTAAGTCGTTGATTGCTACTACTTCTACCTCAGAGTTGTTAAGAGCTGCGCGGAATACGTTACGTCCGATACGTCCAAATCCATTAATACCAATTTTAGTCATTTGAATTTCCTCCTTGGGGGATTATATTAAAGGGTAATACCCTTTGTTAATTGTTTTGCTGCACCTTCATCTGTAATTAGAATTGAAGTGTGCCCTTGCTTTATTACAGCCTGTATTGCCTTTGCCTTTGAAGAACCTCCAGCGACTGCAACAACGTGAGATACATTTTGTAAATCTTCAAGTTGCATACCAACTGTTCTTACTTTATGAACAACATTTCCTTGTTCATTAAAGTAGTAACCGAAAGCTTCGCCAACTGCTTCGTTTGCTTGAATCTTTAACCAATCTGCTTCCGAAGTACTTCTGCGACGTGCCATTGTTAACGCATCACCGATTCCATGAATGACGATATTGGAAGATCGAATCAACTCAAGAACTTCTTTCACGGAGGGCTCTGTCACAATAGACGCATATGCTTCGCTACTAACATGGTCTGGAACATACAATAAGCGATAATTACTCATCGTATTTTGCGCCATCTTGGCACAAATGGTATTGGCTTCTAATTCAACACCTTCTCCAATTCCACCACGTGCTGGGACAAACAGCATATGTAAATCTTTGCAATCAAGTTGCATCATGTCCGCAGCAGCAGCTAGCGTAGTTCCTCCAGCCACAGCAACGATATTATTCGCTGTCAGACGGTCTTTTATACAAGTCACACAAGCACGGCCCATCTCCAGTTTGACCCACGGCGATTCATCACTATCACCAGGGACAACGAAAACTTCATCCAAGTCTAATGTTTCCTTAAGTTGCTTTTCTAAAACCTTTAACCCGGAAATTTCTTTCATAAAGTCTTCCAAAGCAAGAACTAAAGCTGTTCCTTCTTCTGTCAAAGTCATTCCAGAAGAAGCGACGTGAACTAAGTTTTGTTCTTTCAAAACTTGAACTTCACTTCGCAATACTCGTTCTGTCATACCGAGACTTGCTGATAAGTTTCTTCTTCCAATCGGCTGCATGAGCCTAATGTATTGAAGAATTTGCATTCTCGTTTGCATAACAGGTAGCAGATCAGGTAATAATTTTTTTGTGTTCTGAATCCATGAGCGCATATCTTTTCTCCTCACTACATTGGTTCATTTTTCCCTTGTGGTCATTTTTCGTCCCGCAGTGACATTTTGTGTCCCACATAGGTTAAAAAAATAATCCCTGCTACGTGTATTATTGTAACAGGAGATAGAAACTTATTCAACTCTTAACTGCATTCTTTATATAGTTTATTATGACACCTTTGTGAATGTTACCATATTCTACTTGTTTTCCGCCTATTTCTACAACCGGAATCATTAAATGATATTTTTCTAAAAGGTCATTATCTTCATATATATCTATTTCCTCGATTTGAAAAGAATATTCACATTGTACTTCTTGTAAAACTTGTTTCGCCTGCACGCAAAGACCACAATCTACTTTTGTATATAGTACAACTTTCATCTTCTTCACCTATCCGATCGTTTTTCGTAATGATGAAGCTGGGATATGCATTTGTTCTCTATACTTCGCCACTGTTCTTCGAGAAATAACAATTTCATGCTCTTCTTCTAATAATTTTGAAATCTTTTGATCTGAGAGTGGCTTTTTCTTGTTCTCTGCTTCCACAAGCGTTTGAATAAACTGTTTCACTCGCTTCGTTGAAACTGCCTCATCCTCTGTCGTCGAAACTGCATTACTAAAGAACGATTTCATCTCAAATAAACCGTGTGGTGTTTGCACATACTTATTTCTTGTTGCACGACTAATCGTAGACTCATGCACACTTAACTCTTCCGCCACCTCTTTTAAAGCGAGTGGCTTCAAATACGCTGGACCTTCCCAAAAGAAATCACGTTGTTTTTCCATAATAATCGTCATCACTTGCAGAAGTGTTTGTTTTCTCTGTTTCAAACTGCGCATAATCCATTGCACATGCTGATACTTTTCTGAAACGTAAGATGCTACTTCACTTTCACTATTATTAAGAAGTGCACTGTACTCAGAGTGAATTTCAATTCTCGGCATATTTCTCTCATTCATCTGTAAAACGAGGCGATCGCCTTCTTTTTTCACTGCCATGTCAGGCACAATATACAGTGGTTTATCCGAAGAATACGCAAGGCCTGGTTTCGGCTGCAATGATGTAATACAGTTCACCGCCGATTGTAATTCTTCATTACTACACTTCAGCACATGAACGAGCTTTCGCCAATCCTTCTTCACGAAATAAGCAAAGTGCTCCTCTACAATATCTTCCGCTAATCCATCTCTTCTTTGTAAGCGCTTCAATTGTAAAATTAGACATTCCTGAATATTACGTGCCCCTACCCCTGCCGGCTCAAGTGATTGGACAATCTCTACAGAGCGATCGACTACATGAAGCGGTGCAGAAAGGAGATCTGCTAACTCTTCATTCGTTTCTTGTAAATACCCATTTCCATCCATGTTCATAATAATGAAAGAAGCTACTTTTCGCTCTTCTTCTTCTATTTTATAATACTGTATTTGATTTAATAAATGTTGCTGAATCGTCATGGAATCCACACTGTAGATTTCCATCTGATTCTCGACTTGTTTGCTGGTACTTTTACTTTTGTTAGAGCTCTTCTTCTTCTCCCTCTCAAAACCACCTAACTCAATAAGGGGATTCTCTAACGATTGCTCATACAAAAACTCCGATAATTCTTGTACATTATACTGAAGCATTGTAATCGCTTGCCTTAACTCTTGTGTCATTGCCAAACGTAAGCTTTGTTCTTGTAAAAGACTTGCCTTCAAACTAATCTCCCCCTTGTTTCTATTGTACAATAAGTTTGGTAAAAGGAGAATCCTATCGCAGACACCCATTCCAAAATATTATTAATTTATATGTATTAATGAGATTTACAACTTACAACCGAAATTTGAATAATATTGAAAGAAAATAATAGTGCACAAAAATTAGAACCACATACTAATAGTAAATCTTATCACTAGATATAACAATAGGGAAATAAAAAAGAAGATAGAATAAAACTCTATCTTCTCGTGTATAAAACAATAAAATTTCATAGAAAACAACAAATCTTTAACTATAAATATTGAAAGAACTAAATTTATAACGTAAAATTTTCCATTATATACAACAATTAGAACGGGAGATGAATCATGCAAAAAACACTTCGAAGTATACCTTCATTAGGAGTTAACCTGGCATCATGTATCATTCTGCTAATCATGTGTTGGAGTATCTTTCAACAACAAGATTTGGCATTTAGTCCTTTTATCATCTTTGGGATATGTACTTTCATCATTTTCATATATGCCCTCGTTTTCTTAACAAGAAATATAAGCACAAAAAAATACGTCTATACGATAAGCATCGTTTATCTACTGATATCTATCATAATTATTAAATTAGTCCCTTCGTCTCCAATTTCTGATTTTCAGTACATGTTGGATGGAGCTAAAGAATTAGCCGCTGGCAACATGAAAGCCATTAAGGATAATCAGTACTTCTTTTGGAATACTACTCAGTTGGGCTTTACAATTTACGAGGCACTTGTTCTTACATTAACCTCACATAGTTACTTTGCCTTACAGTTCTTGAATATTGTGTATACATTGCTAACAGGTTTAGCTATTTTTTACATAGCTAAACACCGATTAAACAATGAAACCTTCGGGCGATTTGGTTTCATTTTATACGTAACATCTATTAACTTATTTTTACTAGTCCCTGTGCTCACAAATCAGCATCTTTCTATGATGTTGTTTTCTTGGGGAACGTATCACCTATTAGCACGCGATGGAAATAAAAATTACATAAATATGGTTTTTGGTGGTCTGCTATTCGCTTTAGGAAATATTATTTATCCTATTGGGATCCTATTTTTAATAGCTGCCGGGCTTTTCCTTTTATTCTTTCACAGCAATATTTTAAAAAGGAATTTCATTTCTTCTATAACATTTATTTCTACATACTTAGTTATCTTATATACTTTAGCCTATATTCCTGTAATGCTTAATATTTCACATAACCCAATAACCAATGCGGATTCTGGCTGGAAATTTGTTATAGGCTTGAATAAAGAATCTAACGGCCAATATTCCTTAGAGGACTTCGCTAAATTAAGACAAAGTATTGTCGATTTTGATATAGAGGAACATAATCGAATTCAAAAACAATTAATTAAAGAAAGAACCGAAAATTTAACCGACCTTATCCCTCTTATGAACAAAAAAAATATTATTATGTGGGGTAGTCCAACAGATTCTTATGCATATATCCCTATAAATGATATCGCCAGAAATACTATCAACGATGTTTCATTTATAAAACTAGACTTTATACACTATGTATCGATTATGTTGCTGAGCATGGGTTCTGTCTTTATTTTTCTTTTCAGTTCTCCATTTAAAAATTTAAACATGAAGTATTTTCAAATTCTGATTATTGGTGCTTTTCTCATTTACTTAGTGACTGAAGTTCAAATTCGTTATCGCTATTTCTTCTTCCCGATCTTCATTATACTTGCAGCCTTTACTTTGCAATATATAATGAATTTATCATTATTTAAAATGAATAAAGCGCAAGCTGGTTCAACGGCATCCACTGATTCATAACCCTTACTAATCTGGTATTTACAGGACAAACAATACAATTATGAATAAAAAAATCCCTAACTTACAACGATGTAAGTTAGGGATTTTTAACGCGCCCAGAGGGATTCGAACCCCCGGCAGACGTGGTACCGGAAACCACCGCTCTATCCGACTGAGCTATGGGCGCATGATTATAAAATATACTTCATTTTCTCTTCATAATAATAGCAATAAAAACCATTTAAATCAATAAAAACTCTTTGATAACACATTGTACGTACGCTTTTTCCTGCATAAAAACGCCCCCTAATTTCTACATTTAGGAGGCAATTCTTAACCATCTTATTTATCTAGTTTCTTTTTAATCCCTTTTGGAATTTCATTTGGCTGTACTTCTTGGTATGTTTCAATATATTCACCTTTTATTTTAACCTTTACATATGCCCCTTCTCTAAGTCCACGCGGCGCATAAAACTTAACATCTCTTTCTTCACCCGAAGCGGATTAACCAGTAAATTTATAGTCTCCAGCTACCTCTCCAACTGTGGATAATCGGCCGGATTCTTTCGCTTTTACATATACAAAGTCTTCTTTCACAAGCGGATTATATCTATCAATCACCTCATTATGAGAAAAGCTTGCCACACCAATAACTAATATAAAAATTCCAATTAAACCCATTTCCCTCTCCTTAATATATCCTTTTAACTTGCTTTACATTCTTTATTCTAGGAGAAAAAGTTTTTCCACTATCGCTTACCCTTACATATTCATTACAAAATTGTAATCTACACGTGTAATACACCTAAATTTTCCAATCATAAATTCACCTCAACTCACAAATTATAATCTTTGAATTGATATTCCAAAGGGGGCTTCATTCAATGACTGTAATTACAAAACTAAAGCAAACTGTTTCTGGATTAAAAAGTGCACAAGCTAGCTTAGAGGGATTCGCTCTTGATACGGATAACCAACAAGCAAAGCAACTTTTCCAAACAGCTGCAGAGCAAACGCAAACTATTATTGATTCTTTAAACCCACGCGTTGAAGAAGTCCAACAAGAAGAACCACAATATTCACAGCAATAACCGAAAGTACCATTTCATCTAATGGTACACAATGTGAGAAAAAGGGTGATATGCAATCATCCTTTTTCTCGCATTACATAATGCAATAGAAATGGAATGATTATAATGCGAAAACTTGGAATCATAACCGCGTTATTTATGCTGCTATTCGGTTCACTTACCGGATGTGATAATAGCCCGTTAGATAAAAAGGTAAAGAAAGAAGAAGCGAAGCGAACAGATGAGAAAAAAGGTCCTAAATTAACAAAAATGAGTACAGAATCCTTTAATCAATCTATATCGCAAGACGCTAAGAAAAAAGCTCTTGGTATCGAAGGAATTATAGAAGCTACCGCAGTTAATACAAATTTAGATCTTTACATAGCCATCAAACCTGAACATCACGAAAGATTTGGTTTAAAACCTTTACGAAGTAAATTAAAAAAGAAACTAAGTGATGAAAATCCTACTTTCGATATTCGTGTAAGTACAGACAAAAAGATCTTTATGCTCATAGAAGAACTTGAAAACAAAATTAAGAAAAAGAAAGTAAGTAACGACGGCATCAAAAAACAATTGAAACTCATTCAATCAGAAATGGGATCTAATATTTAAGCTTTCTAATAGAGAAGGAAGGATTCAAATGTCTAGTAAAGATAAAAACTTAACACCTGTACAACAAGAATATAAAAAATTCGAACAACAGCGCGAACCAAAACGCCCCGTTTTAAAAAATTGTATAAAAGCTTTTTTCGTCGGCGGATTCATTTGTCTAATAGGCCAACTGATTTCTACCTTTTATATTACGTATTTTGATTTCACTGAACGCTCTGCCGGGAACCCTACCGTTGCAACTCTTATTTTTATCTCCATGCTACTTACGGGATTTGGCGTCTACGATCGCCTTGGACAATTTGCTGGTGCTGGTACCGCAGTTCCCGTTACTGGATTTGGTAACTCTGTTATTGCCGCATGTATTGAACACCGTACAGAAGGATTCGTTCTTGGCGTTGGTGGTAACATGTTTAAACTAGCAGGATCAGTCATCTTATTTGGCGTATTTTCCGCTTTCGTCATCGCACTTATTAAAACGATTCTCGTTCAATGGGGAGGGTTATAAATGTTACAAGGACACCGAACATGGGTATTCGAAAACAAACCAGTTATTATTTCAACAGGTGTAATCGGTGGCCCCTTTGAGGCAAAGGGGAAAATCCCTGAAGACTTCGATACCCTTCATGAAGATTTATGGCTCGGACAAGATTCCTACGAAAAAGCACATAAAATTTTGTTTGAAGAAGCTTGTAGCCGTGCTACAGAAAAAGCGAGACTTAGGAAAGATGATATTCAATTCGTTCTCGCTGGAGATTTAATTAACCAAATTACGCCTACTAGCTTTGCATGCCGCACACTTGGCACACCTTATCTCGGATTATTTGGTGCTTGCTCTACTTCTATGGAAGGTTTAGCGCTCGGTGCAAGTATCGTAAATGCAAAAGGCGCAAAATATTTATTAACTGGAGCTTCAAGCCATAACGCTGCTGTGGAAAAACAATTTCGTTATCCAACTGAATATGGTGGTCAAAAACCTCCTACGGCCCAGTGGACAGTAACTGGTGCGGGCGCAGCTATTTTAAGCGATACAGGACATGGCCCAAGAGTAACTTCCGCCACAATTGGGCGCATTGTTGATATGGGATTAACTGATCCATTTAATATGGGAGGTGCAATGGCCCCTGCTGCTGTCGATACAATTGAAGCTCATTTAAGAGAAAGAAATCTTGATGCATCTCACTATGATTTAATCGTAACAGGAGACCTCGGACATGTTGGACGCGAAATTGCTTATGACTTACTACATAAACATGGGACAAAAGTAACGAGTGAACAATTTCAAGACTGCGGACTACTCATTTATAGAGAAGGTCAACCTGTAATAGCCGGCGGAAGTGGTCCAGGCTGTTCAGCGACAGTCGTATACGGTCACTTATTAAACCGAATGAAAAGAGGAGAATTCAAAAAAATACTTGTCGTTGCGACAGGCGCTTTACTATCTCCACTTACATTCCAACAAGAAGAAACGATTCCGTGTATCGCCCACGCCGTTTCGATTGAATTTGGAGGTGCAACGCAATGATTTTCTTCTGGGCTTTTGTAATCGGTGGACTTATATGTGTAATTGGACAACTTATGTTTGATGTTGGCAAACTAACACCAGCTCATACAATGGCAACACTCGTTGTTGCTGGAGCTATATTAGACGGATTCAATTTGTATGAACCACTAATTGATTTCGCCGGGGCTGGGGCAACTGTACCTATTACAAGCTTTGGAAACGCCCTCGTTCACGGCGCGATGGAAGAAGCTGCAAAACATGGAATCGTCGGCGTAATTACTGGTATGTTTAAAGTAACGAGCGCAGGTGTATCAGCAGCGATTATTTTCGGCTTCATTGGAGCATTACTATTTAAACCGAAAGGATAAGAGGTGTTTGCATGACTGTTATCGCTAGCGTAAAAACTTGTCTTGCTAGTTTAAGGGGCGCTCAAGCAAGTTTAAGCTCCCTTTCATTAAATTCACAGGATGAAGAATCAAAACGCGTATTTCATGAATGTATGTTAGAAATGGACAGCGTCATCGCTGATGTAAAAGATAGAGTTTCAGTATTAGAACGTGAAGAACCTCAATATAAAGGGTTTTAAGTAGACTGGAGGAAATGACTATGTCTCACCTGCCCGAATGGACACTCGTTATTCTTCGCTCTGTATTCATATTAATCATTTTATTCGCTATTACGAAATGGTTAGGGAAAAGACAGATCTCTCAGCTCTCCTTTTTTGAATACATAGCCGGAATGACAATCGGTGACATCGCTGCCCAAGTATCTACAGGGCTCGATTCAAAATTTTTCCACGGCGTCTTTGCGATACTCATTTTCGCTGTGGTACCTTTTTTCACAGGAATCCTCTCCTTAAAGAACAAAACAGCTCGGGACTTCTTTGAAGGGAAATCTACCGTATTAATAAAAGATGGAAAAGTACTCGAAGATAACTTAAAGAAAGAAAAATATACAAGTGACGAATTACTTGAACTACTCCGAGGAAAAAATGCATTCAGCGTAGCGGATGTTGAATTTGCTGTACTAGAACCGAGCGGTGAATTAAATGTATTATTAAAGAAAGATCGCCAACCACTTACAGCAAAAGACGTAGGTTTAAAAGTACCAAACGAGAAGGAACCACAAACTGTTATTATGGATGGAAATGTACTAGATGAACCTCTGTCATCAAGCGGGCATAACCGCGCTTGGCTACATTCAGAATTAGAAAAGCTCGGCGTTGTCATTGAAAATGTTTTTCTCGGTCAAGTTGACTCATACGGGCAACTTACTATCGACATTTATAATGACAAACTCCAAATGCCTTCTCCTCAAAACAAACCTTTATTATTGGCATCTTTAAAAAAATGTCATGCTGACCTTGAGCTATTTTCTTTAGAAACAAAATCGAAATCAGCAAGCGAAATGTATAGTAAAAACGCGAAACAAATCGAAAAGATTTTAAATAGAGTAACCTATCTTTTAAAAGAATAAATATCGAAAGAACGCTTCAATCAAAAGGCGTTCTTTTCTTTTTTTCTACAGTTTTCATGACGTTTAAATTTATGTAATTCGGTTATGATGTTGAAGATACATAAGCAGGGAATTTCAAAAACATAGCGAATATTTCATGGTACAACTACATATTTTTTTGATTTAAAGTGGTTTCGTTTGACCTTTATTGACCATAATTGTATTATAAGACTAAGAAAGCTTTAGAAGGAGGAAATAACAGATGAATTTAATTCCTACAGTAATTGAACAAACAAATCGTGGAGAACGCGCTTACGATATTTACTCTCGACTATTAAAAGACCGCATCATTATGCTTGGTAGTGCAATTGATGACAACGTAGCTAACTCAATTGTTTCCCAGCTTTTATTCTTGGAATCTCAAGATCCAGAAAAAGATATTCACATCTACATCAATAGCCCTGGTGGTTCTATCACAGCAGGTATGGCAATTTACGATACAATGCAGTTTATTAAACCACAAGTATCAACAATCTGTATCGGTATGGCTGCATCTATGGGTGCATTCTTACTTGCAGCAGGTGAAAAAGGAAAACGTTTCGCTCTTCCTAACAGTGAAGTAATGATTCACCAACCACTTGGCGGAGCACAAGGTCAAGCGACTGAAATCGAAATCGCTGCAAAACGTATCCTATTCTTACGTGAAAAATTAAACCAAATTCTTGCTGACCGCACAGGTCAACCACTTGAAGTACTACAACGCGACACAGACCGCGACAACTTCATGACAGCAGAAAGAGCTTTAGAATACGGCTTAATTGATAAGATCTTTACAAATCGTTAATAGATTTAAAGCGGAAGCGGCTCGTTCAGAACAGGAGGAAGTTGGAACCCCTTCATTCGAGGCGCTTTTTGCCTCGAATGAAGGGGCGAAGCGACCGGAGATTCTAGCCGCTGGAGCTGGATACACTTAAAAGCAGAAGCGCCCTATTACAGGGCGCTTTTTTATCATGTATTTCCACTTACATACCCCACCTGGTATTACCCTAAATATATCAACGATTTTTCAATTATATCGAACAAAACTCAAATTATATCAACGATTTTTTTAATATATCAACGGTTCGACACAACATATCGATTTACCGACAATCTACGACAAGGACAAACCAGCTACATACCCCCTATCCCGCAAACTCCCCTTAAGTAAACAGCAAAAACAAAAAAGCTATCGCACATGCGCGATAGCCATTTTATTGTACATATGCAGCTAATGCTTCTAAAGCCTCTTCTGCATCTGAACCTTCTGTTGTAATTGTTATCATGCTACCAGTTCCGATTGCTAAGCTCATAATCCCCATTATGCTCTTTGCATTTACTGTCTTTCCATCTTTCTCGATAAAGATATCTGCATGAAAGCGATTTGCCTCTTGTACAAACAACGCAGCCGGACGTGCTTGCAAGCCGTTTTTTAATGAAACTTTAACCTGTTTTTGAACCACAGCTCCATTTCCCCTTTAACCTCTTATTTTTTTGCTATCGTTTCCCCCGCGCGTAATTTCTCTGCAATATCATCGATTTTACGCAAACGATGATTAATACCCGATTTACTAATTTTCCCCCCGGATACCATCTCACCTAACTCTTTCAATGTTACATCTTGATAATCTCTTCTTAGTTGCGCAATTTCTCTTAGTTTATCTGGTAAAATATCTAGACCAACTGACTCATCAATATAGCGGATATTTTCAATCTGCCTTAGCGCTGCACCAATTGTTTTATTTAAATTAGCTGTTTCGCAGTTCACTAGTCGATTCACTGAATTACGCATATCACGAACAATTCGAATATCTTCAAATCTTAAAAGTGCGTTATGAGCACCTATAATATTTAAAAATTCCGTAATTTTTTCTGCTTCTTTCAAATACGTAATGTACCCTTTTCTTCTTTCCAACGTCTTACTATTTAAATCAAATCCGTTCATCAGTTCACATATAGCATCATTATGTTCCTTATATAACGAAAAGATCTCTAAATGATAAGATGATGTTTCTGGGTTATTTACTGAACCACCTGCTAAAAATGCACCTCGTAAATACGATCGTTTACAACATTTCTTCTCAATTAATTCTTGTGATATATTTCGAATAAATGAAAAGTCGTCCCGGACAATATGGAGATCTGCTAATATTTCACGAGACTTCTCAACAAGCCGCACAATATATACATTATTTTTCTTCAATCGCATTTTTTTACGAACAAGTAATTCTACCGTTACGTCATATCCTTTTTTCAAAAGCGTATAAATCCTTCTTGCAATTGCCGCATTTTCCGTTTGAATATCGATAGATAGACGACGATTTGAAAAAGAAAGCGACCCGTTCATTCGAAGTAATGCTGATAATTCTACTTTCTCACAGCATTCCTTCACCTCAAGATTCGTCAACTCTTTCTTTGTTTCCGATGCAAATGACACAGTCAACACCTCCTTATACGATTATTATGGAACAAAAATCTTGTCCTATATGAATGAGGAGCGTTACCTCAAAACGAGGTAACGCACATTTATAACAGTGAATATAAAATAGAAGCTAACTTTAACGTATCATGCCTTACAACACGCTCATCATACTTCGCTAATCTATCTTGAATGACATCAATATTATTTTCAGTAAAACGCTCTTCATCCACTACAACTGGTGTCGACATTTCTTCCTCGTATAACTTGCGTAATTCACAAGGAATATCACGATTATTTACAATTGCAGTATCGATAAATGGTTGCCCTAAATGATCATGTAACGCCTGCACATGATCAAACGCAGTATACCCCATCGTTTCACCCGCTTGTGTCATAACATTACATACATATACCTTCTTTGCTTTTGCAGCAAGAACAGCGTCCCCAATTTTATTAACAACTAAATTCGGCAATATACTCGTATACAAACTTCCTGGACCGAAAACAAGTAAATCAGCTCGTTTAATCTCAGCTAACGTTTCATGTAACGGCTCTACATCTTCTGGAGTTAAAAAGACACGGTTAATCTTCTTTCCGAAATACGGAATCTTTGATTCACCTGTTACAATTTCTCCATCCTCTAGTTCCGCATGCAGTACTGCACTTTGATTCGCTGCTGGTAATACACGTCCTCTGACATTTAATACTTTACTCGTTTCTGTAATTGCATGGAAAAAGTCTCCTGTAATCGAGGTCATACCTGCCAATAACAGATTTCCTAACGCATGACCTTTCAGTCCGTCTCCCGTTGTGAAACGATGCTGAAATAAAGCTTCCACCAGGGGCTCTACATCCGACAGTGCAACAAGTACGTTACGAATGTCACCTGGGGGTGGAATTTCTAGCTCATCACGTAATCTACCTGAACTGCCACCATCATCAGCGATTGTAACAACTGCTGTAATATCAACAGGATATTGCTTTAATCCTCTTAATAAAACAGAGAGTCCAGTTCCTCCTCCCATGATGACAATTTTAGGTTTTCTCTCTTTTTTCATCCCCTAATGGCCCTTTCTCTTCTCCACATCACGATGAGATACATGAACGCTATACTCTGGTTTCAAATGTTTCCCAAGGTACTCTGTAAGCGTAACAGAACGATGCTGTCCACCTGTACATCCAATTGCAATTACAAGTTGACTTTTGCCTTCTCTTTTATAATGAGGCAGCATGAAAGTAATGAGATCTATCAGTTTCTCTAAAAACTTATGTGTCTCATTAAATTTCAGTACATACGACGAAACTTCTTCATCTAGTCCTGTTAATGGCTTCATATGTGGAATGTAATATGGATTTGGTAAAAAACGAACATCAAATACTAAATCTGCATCAATTGGAATACCGTACTTAAATCCAAAGGACATAACATTTACACGAAATGCTTGCTCAGTTTCAGTAGAAAACAAATGAACAATTTTTTCACGTAATTCTTTCGGTTTTAAATCCGATGTATCAAGCACAATATTCGCTCGTGCCTTCATATCTGTTAATAAACTACGCTCCGCTTCGATTCCCTTTAACGGCAAACCAGTCGGCGCAAGCGGATGCGAACGTCTCGTTTCTTTATAACGAGTTACAAGCGTACTATCTTTCGCATCTAAAAATAAAATATGAGGAATAATCCATGTACGTTCTGATAAATCATCAAGCGCTCCCCATAAATGTTCGAAAAACTCTCGGCCACGTAAATCAACGCCAAGCGCTACTTTATTCATTTTCCCTTTTGAATCCGACATAAGCTCAATAAACTTCGGCAATAACATCGGCGGTAAATTATCTACACAAAAATATCCTAAATCTTCAAAACTTTGTAAAGCTACTGTTTTTCCGGCTCCAGACATTCCTGTAATAATCACCATTTTTATATCATTATTCTCTGTCATCGTATCCTCTCCTTGGCAATTTAACTCGGATCTAATCGATATGAAAGCAGCTCAAAATCTGGGGTATATACAAATGTACCGTAGATTATACCATTCCCTTTAATTAAATAATCAATAATGTGATAATCTCCTGGCGCCATTGCTAAATCATCAATCTTATCAAATGTATGCCAACCAATGATGCCTTCTTCGCTCTCTAGTTTGTTTTCTCCTGCAAAATCTGTCGCTAAAAAGGAGAACATCATCCATTCAGAAACAACTTTATCACCTTCTTGGATGACAAAGGTGAAGACCCCTTTTAACGCTGGGTTCTTTAAATAAATACCTGTTTCTTCACGATACTCGCGAACAACGGAATCTCTTACTGTCTCACCACGCTCCATCTTCCCGCCTGGTGCAACCCACCAATTTCGGCGAGGTTTTTGGAGTAAGAGTACTTCATTATCTCTAATTAACACACAGTTTGTCACTCTTTGCATGTTTCTTCACCTCAGCTACTTGCAGCAAAATTTATCACTGCATACTCATTTCATTATACTATCAAAAACAGTTTGCTACAACGAAGGAGCCAGTCCTCTTTCGCTAAACACATAGTCCTCAACAATTGTAAAAAAGCTTTCTATAACAAGCAATCTAAATGCTTGCAATTACAATGAATCACACATAAAAATCCCCTTAACGATTTTTATCGCTAAGGGGATTACATTCTTTATTTCTTACCGAAATAAGTAACAATCGTAAATCCTAAAATGAAGGTAATGATCGAACTTACAATTGAAAATCCGCCAGTTGGAATACCAGGGAAAACAATTACAATCGAACCGATAACAAGTCCAATAATTACTGCAAATGTCATATTTTTATAACGATCTAATAAAAAGCTAATTCCTTTACTACTTACAACAAATCCGACCATAACACCAGCACCAATAACCATAATTAATGGTAAATTAAGTGTAGTTAAAGCGTTAATTGCCGTTGGATAAACACCAATAATTAATAAAATAAACGATCCGCTAATTCCAGGAAGGAGCATAGCCATACTAGCCATCCATCCTGCGAAAAATAAACCGATTGCATTTAAAATTGTTAACGTCGTAATTGGATCTGCTGCCTTATCTAGCTTAAAGAACGCTGTTATCGCAACAAGAATAGCTGCAATTATTAATAAAGCGATGTGCTTACCTTTAAACGTCGCCTTTGCATCAGCTTCTCTCATTAACATCGGTAATATACTAATAATTAAACCGAGGAAGAAAAATTGAGTCGGTTCATAATGATTTGCAAGTAAATATTTAATAACGTGACTTAACGTTAAAAACGCTGCCGCCACACCAGCTGCAAGGGGAATTAAAAATCCTAAATGTTTTTTCCATTCACGACTAAAGAACCCGCTAATTGCCGCAAGCAATTGTTCATAAATCCCTAACACTACAGCGATTGTACCGCCGCTCACACCAGGAATTAAATCACTAACTCCCATACAAAATCCACGATATATATTACGCCATTCCATACTGAATAAATTCCTCATTTCTTATAGTGATTTTTTCCGTAAAGTCCAGTATATCAATAAGAAAGCTTATAATCCTAATTGTTTTTGACAAAACTTCGACATTTTTACATAAAAAAAGAAAGCTCCTATCGGTAGCTTTCTTCTCAAAAGGAGTATTACCCCTTATTTTTCTGTTACAGTTTTTAATTCCTCTAACAATTCTTCTACGTAATGTTGTGCACTTTGTGCAGCAATACTACCGTCACCTGTTGCCGTTACAATTTGACGAAGCATTTTTTCACGAACATCACCTGCTGCGAAAATACCAGGAACTTTCGTTTCCATACGCTCGTTCGTTTCAAGGTAACCATTTTCATTTGTAATACCTAGTTCAACAAATGGTTTTGATAAAGGTAACATACCGATGTATACGAAAACGCCATCAGTTTTTACTTCTTTCTCTTCTCCACTATTTACGTCTACAAGTGTTACACTTCCTACTTTACCATTTGCATCATTAATTTCTTTTATAGTGTGATTCCAAATGAAATCCACTTTCTCGTTTTGGAATGCACGATCTTGTAAAATTTTCTGTGCACGAAGAGTGTCACGACGGTGAACGATTGTTACTTTTGATGCGAAGCGCGTTAAGAACACACCCTCTTCAACAGCTGAATCTCCGCCTCCAATAACAACAAGTTCTTTTCCTTTAAAGAATGCCCCATCACATACTGCACAATATGATACACCGCGGCCGCCAAGCTCTGTTTCACCTGGCACACCAATTTTTTTATATTCTGCACCGCTTGCAACGATAATTGCACGTGCTTTATATTCTTTTTTACCAGCAATAATTGTTTTATATTCTTTACCATCGATGACTGCTTTCACATCACCATATGCATATTCAGCACCAAATTTCTTCGCATGCTCGAACATTTTATTTGATAAGTCTGGTCCTAAAATAGACTCATAACCTGGATAATTTTCTACATCTTCTGTGTTTGCCATTTGGCCACCTGGAATACCACGCTCAAGCATTAATGTGCTTAAATTCGCACGAGATGTATATACTGCAGCTGTCATACCAGCTGGTCCTGCACCAATAATAATGACATCATAAATTTTTTCTTCTGACACACCATTCACTCCTATCCATTCCTACACAATTAAGTTACCCTCATTATACTGTTAGCATCATTTTTTTCCCAATGATTTGCTTATACTATGTGTGCGTACGCTTAACAGCTTGCACATACTTTCGAACAGTCGCTACAGATACATTATATACATCTCCAAGCTCCGACTGTGTCATCTTATTTCCTTGTTCGCCGCGCACAATATATTCAATTGCCGCCGACCAACCGTACACGTTTGTAAAAACAGACCCGGATGTATATAAACGTATGAACGTACAAAACCAAAAGTGTAAACACTCTTCGATTAGTTCATCGTCCTTTTTCGTATAATTATATAATGCGTCCGCGATTCGCGCGCATTGTTCAAATTGCTGTAAATCAGCAGGAATACCTTTATGACTATTAAGTAAAAAGAAATACTTTGCAAGTTGCGATACAATTGGAACACCATTTTTCACTTGCGTTACATCAAAAAAGAATCCGACCTTCTCTGGTGTTGACAATTCATTCATTAAATATAAAGCTAGCATTTGCTCCTCTAGCGTCGCACTTTGCTGAAATGACTTTTGTAATTCTTCAAACAACACGTTTTGCCCTTCATCCGCTAAATTTAGTGCGTTCCACGGCTCTTTTCCTTTTTTATCAGGGTGCAATTCTACTACATGTTGCCACATTTTTTCAGCTACTTGCTGATTTTTCACCATATACGCAGAATAAGCAAACCAATAATAAAAACTTACGTCTCCCTCATATCCTTGACGCTTTAATACTTTGAACCACTTATATGCATGCTCGAAATAACCAATTGTTGCAAGGGTCGTTCCAAGTTTCAAACGATGTTCAAATGAAATCGGATATACTGAAACTAGCTGTCCCGCTAATGCTTCTACTTGTTTATGTTCCCCAATTGAATATAGAAAAATAAGCGTATTACAAAGCGCATGTATATTACCAGGATTTTTCTCTAAAATCATTTCCGTTAATTTCAGCGCTTTGTCTACATTACCAGATTGAAAATGTGCGATGGCTAAATTATTATGACCCGACCAAAATTCCGGATAATCTTTCGTAACAATTTCTAATGTAGCAATGGCTTCTTCTAATTGTCCATTACGAATATAACGATTTGCCTCTTCTTGCATAACAATTAAATCATCTTCATCCTCAATCTCTTCCGCACCCATTGCTTCTTCTTCCATAATCTCAAGCAATTCTAATGTATCTTCTACAAATTCCTTCTCTTTCGCAACTTCTAAATATCGATCCGCATACTTCTTCGCTTGTTGAAATAAACCCATATATGCATAATTATTTGCAATAAAATAATAGCATTGTTCAAGTTCAGGGTTGGATCTAGCAAGCTTTAGAAATATCTGATTCGACTCTTGGTATTCACCAGCCTCAGATAACGCTATTGCTAATTGGCATAAAATAAACGGCTCCTTCTCGCTTTGTGCCGCTCTTCGAAAATATTTAATTGCATCTTGCAATTTTTGCCCTTTGTAAGCCCTCATCCCTTTTTTATAAAAGAAGTCCGCTAATTGGTTAAAAGAGATAACTTGTCCGTTCTCCTTATATATCCTTTGATTTTTCCCCATATATCCTCCAGTTTTTTGTTTTCTTCGCTCACACATTCTTCTATCTATAAGTATAAACGATTCCGTAAAAAACAAAACAGTATATTATACTCAATTATTTCCTTTTTATTCATAAAAAAAGAAAAGAAATGTTACATTTTTAGCATCAACCTTCTCGGGCCGCCATTTCCTCTTTCGTATAAATAATACGCATTGGATTTCCACCTACGAAAGCGCCGCTCGGTACATCTTTATGGACAAGTGTTCCAGCCGAAACAATGGCGCTATCTCCAATCCTTACCCCTGGTAAGATTGTCGTGTTCGCTCCAATCATCACTTCATTCCCTATGACGATCTCTCCAAGTCGATATTCACGAATCAAATATTCATGTGCTAAAAGCGTTGTATTGTATCCGATAATTGAATTGTCGCCCACAGTAATTTTTTCGGGAAACATAATATCCGGCATAACCATAAGTGCAAATGATGTTTTTCCTCCTACTTTCATTCCTAAAAACGTACGATATAACCAATTCTTCACAGATAAAAATGGTGTGTAACGTGCAATGTGAATAATAATAAAGTTTTTCATTACCTTCCAAAAAGACACGGTTTTATACACATTCCATAATGAATTCTCTCCTGAAACAGGATAGCGCGTTGTCCGTCGCACTTAACCCTCTCCTCTACTTATGATCGGTTAATACCGGACAAAATCGGCAGTAAATCACTCATTTTATCTAGCATAAAGTCTGGTTTGTAAGATTCTAAATACGCTCTACCTTTCAAAGTCCATGAAACCGCAGCTGTTTTCGTACCCGCATTTTGTCCGCCGACAATATCATGGTGATTATCCCCAACCATCACTGTTTCTCCTGGTTTCGCATGTAGTAACTCGAGCGCTTTTTGAAGTGGTTCTGGATGTGGCTTCACATGTTCCACATCATCAATTGTCACGACAACATCAAAAAACTCATCAAGCTTTGACAACTTTAATCCCATCTCAACGGTTTGTCTCGCTTTCGTTGTAACAATACCAACTTTATAACCTTGTTTTTTCAACTCTTGAACTGTTTCGTATACAGTTTCATATTCTTCTACTAATTCATCATGATGCTCATGGTTAAATTGACGATAACATGTAATCATCTCTTCAACTTTATTTTCATCAATCTTGCTGAAAGTATCATGCAAAGATGGACCGATAAATGGCAGCACATCTTCACGCTTATATTGATCTGAATAATATGTATTTAAAGTGTGTAAAAAAGAAGAAATAATAAGTTCGTTTGTATTAATTAAAGTTCCATCTAAATCAAATAACACTGTATTTATTTGCATCGCCCTAGTCCTTTCGCTTTCCTGAATATGAAAGAAGCAGCATCTTATAATAAGATGCTACTTGTCTCTAATTTTCTGAATATCTTTTATCAGCTTGCCCCATTTTTCGTCTCACAATAATGAAAATAATAGAAATAACAACAAGTCCAATTGACATTACTTGTGCAATACGAAGTGGTCCTAGCATTAAACTATCTGTACGTAAGCCTTCTACGAAGAAGCGCCCTACTGAATACCAAATTAAATATGTAAAGAATAATTCCCCGCGTCGTAAATTCACTTTTCGTAGTGCGAGTAATAAAATGACACCTGCAAAATTCCATAATGATTCATATAAAAACGTCGGGTGATAATACACACCCTCGATATACATTTGATTAATAATGAAATCTGGTAAATGAAGACCTTCTAAAAACTGTCTCGTTACTTCATCACCATGCGCCTCTTGGTTCATAAAGTTTCCCCATCGGCCAATTGCTTGTCCTAATAAAATACTCGGCGCAGCAATATCCGCCAACTTCCAGAATGAAAGCCCGCGTCGTTTTGCAAAAAGAATACCTGTAATAACAGCCCCGATTAAACCACCATGAATCGCCAAGCCACCTTGACGAATATTAATAATTTGACTCGGATTTTGCGCGTAATATTCCCATTCAAAAATAACATAGTACATTCTCGCAAATAGAATAGCGATCGGTACTGCAATTAATACAAGGTCAACAAATGTATCTTTTGGAATACCTAGCCTTTCTCCCTCACGAGTTGCTAGCCAAAGACCTAATAGCACACCTGTACCGATAATAATCCCATACCAATAAACAGGAAACGGCCCAAGTTGGATGGCTACGCGGTCAAGCTGTGGTACAGAACCTAACAGCATATGTATGACCTCCCTCTCCAAAGTTTACTCCTGATTCCCTAACTCAATCGCACTCATTAATCGTTCAGAAAACTGTTGTGCCGCATTGACTCCCATACGTTTCAAACGGAAGTTCATCGCTGCTACTTCAATAATAACAGCCAAGTTTCGACCAGGACGAACTGGAAGTGTAATCTTCGTAAGTTCTGTATCAATAATCTTCATCTTCTCTTCATCAAGACCTAAGCGATCATAATTTTTCTTTTGATCCCAAATTTCAAGATTAATAACAAGTGTAATACGCTTATAATTTCGCACTGCCCCTGCACCAAATAACGTCATAACGTTAATGATACCTAGACCACGAATTTCTAATAAATGCTCAATTAAATCTGGTGAGCTTCCTACTAATGTGTCTTCATCTTCTTGGCGAATTTCTACACTATCATCCGCAACAAGGCGATGGCCACGCTTCACAAGTTCAAGAGCTGTCTCACTTTTACCAACACCACTTTGACCTGTAATTAAAACACCAACACCGTAAATATCCACTAATACACCATGAACAGCAGTTGTTGGTGCTAACTTACCTTCTAAATAATTTGTTAAACGACTTGATAATCTCGTTGTCGTTTGAGAAGAACGTAATAAAGGCATGCCTGATTCACGTGATGCTTGTAATAACTCATCTGGTACATCTTGATTACGAGTTATAATAATACATGGCGTCTCCTCGGTACAAAGCGCTTTCATTCTCTCTTGTTTTTGCTCTGTCGTTAACGTATCAAAGAACGTAAGCTCCGTTTTTCCAAGAAGCTGCACGCGATCAGCTGGATAATATGTAAAGAATCCTGCCATTTCAATTCCAGGTCGTGATAAATCACTTGTATCAATCGGACGATGAATTCCTTCTTCACCACTTATTAACTCCAATTGAAATTGTTCAATTAAATCTTTTGTCCTTACTTTTGGCATATGTATAAACCTCCACTCCGCTGCGGGTTCAGTCTCGTTTGATGTAAAATTCCATTCTACCGGATATTGTACCATTTTTTTCTGGAAACAAGAAATACGGTTTCTCATAAATAGAAAAAAACATTTCATACGAATGATGAAATGTTTTTCTTTTTGTCATTTTCTCTTTTTTTCATATAACGGTTCAACAATTGCCTTTTCAATTATCATATTAAAAATAGAAATACAAATTGCCGCAATAATTGCTACGCCAAACCCTGTTATATTAAAAGCATCTCCTAATAATGAATCTGTTATTTTTAACGTAATCGCATTAATAACAATTAAGAAGAACCCGAACGTTACAACAGTAATTGGTAGCGTAATTAAAATTAAAAATGGTTTTACAAACACATTTAAAACCGCCAATATAATACTCGCAATAATTGCAGTTTGTATATTTGCTACGTAAAACGCGTCTGGTGCAATCCCTTTTAAAAGTCCCGATACAGCAATTAACACAACGCTATTTACAAGAAGTGATACAATCCATCTCATTTTCTTACACATCCTTTTGACATATATATTTCATCATACGCTAATAGACAATAAACGCAAGTATCATACAAACACTTATATCAACTTATTCTACCCTTCATGCTTGTATACCTACTAACATCTCCTAGTAAAATAAGGACCACACCATCTATGTTCATGAGTTTTTACAAAAGTCCAAGTGAAATCTTTATCTACAATATATATATCACCTTTATACATATCATCTGTTTCACGTAATATATCATCCATACTTAATAAACTCGCATCTTTTATTAGTAGTACGTCATTACAGTGTTGATAGAAGATACAGCACTCCTTTTTCACTTCATTATGAAACGCGTTCTCCGCTTCTTTCCCCTCTAAACACTTCTTCTTCTCATAACTAAATATGTGCCAAAGATACCCACAGCCATACTTATCTCCATAAAGGAAAATGTCTTCTTTTTCTTCATCACTTAAATGGTTTGCAAAATGCTCCTCCCAGCGCTTGCGAAAATATACACCCCAATTTTGAAACTCTCTTACCTTCATATTTTTCTTTCTTAAAACATCTATAAACTCCATTTTCTCCCTCTATGAACGAAAAACCGAGTGTCATTTCCACTCGGTTTTTCGTAATAAACTTATTGCGATAGCTCTACTTCTTTTATTTTCTCTTTCATTCTTGCTTTATCACGATTTAAAATCTCTTTTAAATACTTACCTGTATACGAGCGTTCTTCTTTTACTACTTGCTCTGGCGTTCCAGAAGCGACGATTTGTCCACCTTTGTCCCCGCCCTCTGGTCCAAGGTCAACGATATAATCAGCTGTTTTAATCACATCTAAATTATGTTCAATTACAAGTACCGTCTCACCACTCTCTACAAGACGTTGCAACACTTCTAGAAGACGTGCAATATCATGTGCATGTAAACCTGTCGTTGGTTCGTCTAAAATGTATAACGTACGCCCTGTAGAACGACGGTGTAATTCAGAGGCTAATTTCACGCGCTGTGCTTCACCACCTGATAACGTCGTTGCCGGCTGTCCTAATTTCATATAACCTAGCCCAACGTCTACAAGCGTTTGAAGTTTACGCTTAATTTTTGGGATATTAGCGAAGAACTCTACCCCATCTTCAATTGTCATTCCTAATACTTCAGAAATGTTCTTATCTTTATATTTCACTTCTAACGTTTCACGGTTGTAACGTTTACCATGACAAACTTCACACGGCACGTATACGTCTGGTAAGAAGTGCATTTCGATTTTAATAATTCCATCACCACGGCACGCTTCACAACGTCCGCCTTTCACATTAAAGCTAAAACGTCCTTTTTGATATCCGCGCACTTTCGCTTCATTCGTTTGAGCAAACACATCACGAATATCATCGAATACACCTGTATACGTCGCTGGGTTAGAACGTGGTGTACGACCGATTGGTGATTGATCAATATCAATTACTTTATCTAAATGCTCAAGACCTTTAATCTCTTTATGAGTACCTGGCTTCGCTTTCGCTTTATATAACTTTTGCGCTAACGATTTATATAGTACTTCATTAATCATCGTACTTTTACCTGATCCAGATACACCCGTTACCGCTACAAACGTACCAAGTGGGAATGACATCTTCGCATTCTTTAAGTTATTCTCTTTTGCACCGACAATCTCCACTTTACGTCCGTCACCTTTACGTCTTTCAAGTGGAACTGGAATAAACTCTTTACCGCTTAAATATTTTCCTGTTAACGAATTCTCATCTTGCATAACTTCAGCTGGTGTACCTGCTGATACAACTTGACCACCGTGAATACCTGCACCAGGTCCGATATCAAGTAAATAATCAGCAGCCATCATCGTATCTTCATCATGCTCAACAACAATTAACGTATTTCCTAAGTCACGCATTTCCTGCAATGTACGAATAAGACGATCATTATCGCGCTGATGTAAACCGATAGAAGGCTCATCAAGGATGTAAAGTACGCCAGTGAGTCGAGAACCAATTTGTGTTGCTAGGCGAATACGTTGTGCCTCACCACCTGATAAAGTACCAGCCGCACGACTTAACGTTAAATAATCTAAGCCAACGTTTACTAAGAAACCTACACGTTCTTGAATTTCTCTTAAAATTAAATGAGCAATTTTTTGTTGTTTCTCCGTTAACTCAACATTTGAGAAGAATTCCTGTACTTCTTGAACAGAATATTTCGTTACGTCAGCAATCGTTTTATCACCAACGAAAACAGCTAAACTCTCAGGCTTTAAGCGTCCGCCTTTACACTTCGGACAAGCTTGCTCCGCCATATATTTCTCCATTTGTTCACGAACATAATCAGAACTCGTCTCACGATAACGACGCTCTATATTCGGAATAACACCTTCAAATAAAATCTCATTTTCCTTTACTTGACCAAATTCATTTACATAGCGGAAATAAACTTTCTCTTCACCGCTCCCGTACAACACTTTATCAAATAAATCTTTCGGTATATCTTTCACAGGCATATCCATGTCAACGCCGTAATGATTACACACAGATTGTAAAAGTTGTGGGTAATATTGTGAACTTGTCGGTTCCCAAGGAGCAATCGCATGTTCATTTAATGTTAAATCCCAGTTCGGAATGACAAGCTCTAAATCTACCTCTAACTTTGAGCCAAGTCCATCACAAGAAGGACATGCACCGAACGGACTGTTGAATGAGAACATACGTGGCTCTAATTCACCAATTGAAAAACCACAATGCGGACATGCATGATGTTCACTAAATAGAAGTTCCTCTTCTCCCATAACATCGATTAACACTCGTCCCCCGCCAAGCTTTAATGCACTTTCAAGAGAATCCGCAAGACGACTCGCAATTCCTTCCTTTACAACAATACGGTCAATTACAACTTCAATAGAATGCTTTTTATTTTTATCTAACGTAATCTCTTCTGACACATCTAGCATTTCACCATCAACACGTACACGAACATAACCTTGCTTCTTAATATCTTCAAGTACTTTCACATGTGCACCTTTACGTCCTGACACGATAGGAGCTAACACCTGTAATTTCGTACGTTCAGGATATTCAAGAACACGATCTACCATCTGTTCCACTGTTTGTGATGTAATTTCAATTCCGTGATTTGGGCAAATCGGCGTACCAATTCGTGCGAATAATAAACGTAAATAATCATAAATCTCCGTCACTGTCCCGACAGTTGAACGTGGATTACGACTCGTTGTTTTTTGATCAATCGAAATCGCTGGTGACAACCCTTCAATCGTATCGACATCCGGTTTATCCATTTGTCCTAAAAATTGGCGTGCATACGCAGATAACGATTCTACGTATCTGCGCTGCCCTTCTGCATAAATTGTATCAAACGCTAATGACGATTTCCCTGAACCAGACAATCCCGTTACAACAACAAGCTGATTTCTCGGAATGGTTACATCAATATTTTTTAAGTTATGTGCTCTAGCACCTTTTACAACGATAAAATCCTTGCTCATGCTCACTCTTTTCACCCTTCCGCTTTTAATTCTAATAGTAAATCTCTTAATTCAGCTGCACGCTCGAAGTCTAACGCTTTTGCTGCTTCTTTCATCTCTGCTTCGATCTTAGCGATTGTTTTCTCACGTTCTTTCTTCGTCATCTTCTTAGCAGGAGTTGCTTCATATGTTTCCGGTTCTTCGGCCGCTGTCGTTGCACGGATTACATCACGAACGCCTTTTTGAATCGTTTTCGGCGTGATACCATGCTCTTCATTGTAAGCTTCTTGTATAGTACGACGACGCTGCGTTTCTTCAATTGCAATTCCCATCGATCTCGTTATGCGATCTGCGTACATAATAACGCGGCCGTTTTCATTACGCGCCGCACGACCAATCGTTTGAATTAACGAACGTTCTGAACGCAAGAATCCTTCCTTATCTGCATCTAAAATAGCTACAAGTGATACTTCTGGAATATCTAATCCTTCTCTTAATAAGTTAATACCGACAAGTACATCAAACTTACCAAGGCGAAGGTCACGGATAATTTCAATACGTTCTAACGTTTTAATTTCAGAGTGAAGATAGTTCACTTTAATTCCTACATCTTTTAAGTAATCCGTTAAATCCTCTGACATTTTTTTCGTTAAAGTCGTAATTAATACACGTTCATTTTTTGCAATACGATCTTGAATTTCTCCTAATAAATCGTCAATTTGACCTTCAATTGGTCGTATATCAATTGGTGGATCTAAAAGCCCTGTTGGACGAATAATTTGTTCTATTACCCCCGGTGACTGCTCTAATTCGTATGGTCCTGGCGTTGCCGAAACGTAAATGACTTGATTCGTTTTCTCTTCAAACTCATCGAACGTGAGCGGTCTATTATC
>NZ_JAEHBO010000065.1:0-30403 GCF_016483575.1 Bacillus cereus group sp. N12 | reverse complement strand
TCTAGCTTCGTCGGCAGCGTCAGATGTGTATAAGAGACAGAAATTAAATATATAATTAGGAGTAGATATAATGCCAGAAACATTAGAACTCATTCTTTTCATACTTATAGCAATTAGTGCTGTAGGTTATCTAATAAAAGAAATTCAAAAACCTAAGAAAAGAACGCTTGGAATTTCACTAGAATTTTTAGTTTTTTTCTGGTCAATATGGAGAATATCGACTATCATAATTTAATTTATATAATCCCTCTCCTCTCGATAAACCTTACTATTCAATCAATACTGTAAACAACTCATTTCTTAAGCATATGTCTTTAATGGAGCAGCTACCTTTTGCTAGCTGCTCTTTTCTTTCTAACCATTATACACAAATTTTCATATAATATAGTCATTCCTTTCTTATAAATTAAGCTCGTCACTTCGGTTATAAAAATGGGATTATATCCTATAATTTTTTTTAGAATCATCCATAATTTATTTCTGAAAAAGTGCTTTGTTTTACTGAAAGGTGGTTGCGGAAACAACCGCCTTTTTATTTTCAAAAAAATCTAATTTCCAAAAAACTATCCACTGCTTTCTGGAACAGTTTTATAATTTCTAACCTGCTTCCTCGTTTCTAATTCAATATGTAATCTCTCGTTATTTTACTGTCACTTTATAAATAACCTTCTAATAAAAAGACCTCCACATATAGTATGTTGGGACTTATTCACGGATTATATATGAGAAATATTTTACGCTCATAGTGAAAAAATAAAAAGCGCAAAGAATAATTCCTTCCGCTTTTTATAACAATAAATACATTTCATATTGTGCTAAAGAATTCTTTTTAAACCCAGATTTCTTTAAAAACCCTTCCAGTAAACTGTTGTTTGGAAAACTAATAGATAAACTTGATAAATTCGATTCTACTCTTGCTACTTGTAATAATTTCATCCCAATCCCAATATTTCTATAATCTTTATCTACGAAAATATAACTAATTTTACCTTGTTCATTTACACATACAGAGCCTTTTAAATCATTATCAACATATGCACCGTAATACGTATTATTTGTTTTTTCAATGTAATCAATATCATTTTGCCAATTTATATGGAAGTTAAGCCATTTCTGAATTTCAAGTTTAAATGTTTGAAATTCTAATCTTTGTACTTCAATATTTTTATTATCTTTATTTGTTAATTTAGTTACATCATTTAAATTATAATAAGAAAGATCATACACTTTTTCATAACCTAATTTGTTATAAAATTGAATCGCCCTATCATTACCTACAATAACTTCAAGAAAAAGTTGCTGGCATTCATTTTGTATCGCTTCTTCTTTATGTAGCTCAAATAACTTTTGACTTACTCCAATGCCGCGAAACTCTGGATGAACAGCTAATGTTCCACAACGCATTGTTTTTATAGTTTCATAAACCTTTATACCACCAAGTATTATGCCAACAGATTTGTCACCATCTAAAGCAAGAAAAGAGTGTTCTAGCGAGTTACCTTCTGGTCCAAAAAATCTTTGTATAAAATCTTCTTTTGAAACATCCATTTTAATGATGTAATCTGAAAATCCATCCTTAAAAGCTCCATACACTAAATCTATACTTACTTCACTACATCTTTTATATTGAATCATATAAATATAATCCTCCACTTTGGCTTGTTATATACTACATTCAAATACATGAAATGAATTCCTTTCACCAGGATCTTTTAACTATTTATTATTTACTACAGTAATCTCATAAACACGTAAAAAAGCAATTAAATGCTCACATGCTCGTTCACATGCTAACATTTTAAAAACCTTTTGTTCTTCTTTCGTTTTATCATTCGCTTGATCTGAAGCAGCTTTTAAACATAAAAATGGTTTTTTATTTATATGACATACGTAAGCGAAAGCAGCGACTTCTTGATCAACCGCCAATGCTCCGTATACAGTATGCAGTAAATATCTCATTTCGGAACTACGAATACGCTGATCTCCAGATAAGAACGTACCGAAGTGAACTGGATCATAAGATCGTATTTTTTTTATTTTTCTTACAATTGACTTTGTTGTTTCAATAGGTGTTGTTCTACCATCATATAAATTAAAAACATCTTCCCCTGAACCAGCAGCAGTAACATCGTGTTGTATTGCATTAAGTGCTACTACAATGTGACCATTTTTTACCTTATTTGATAAACTTCCGCATATTCCTGTCATAAATAGCTCGTCCGGCTGAAACTCACTTATTAATAATTGTACACAACTAGCACAACTTACTTTGCCAACACCAGTTATTGCTGAAATAATTTCCAGGTCATTTATATAATGAAAATGAAATTCCCAAGCTGCTCTTTTTTCGATGCGTTCACTCGGATAATGTTGATGCAAATACGTAAGTTCTGGTTCCCATGCGGATACGATTGCGATACGTTTCATTACACACTTCACTTCCCCTACTGTCATTTAAATAAGCTATCTATACTTTCTCGTTCATAATCTGGAATCCACTCTTTGTATTTTTCATATAAGCCTCGTATTATTTCTTTATTCTTCGCAATGACTTCACATCCTCTATCATCATAAATAAACATGACAATATCTTTCGTTGCGTTAATGAGAAATACGTCTGGATAAAAAATCTCTTTTTTGCTTCCAAAACGAGGATAAAGATTTGGAAAATCCTCATGATTAACAGCTTGAATAAGTGGTTCATATTTAATATCTTCCGCAAGACATTTTAAAGAAAATTGAGATGTACAATATAAATCTGCTTCTTCATCTTTAAATAGAAAAGGTAACGTTTCTTGTCTTATACGAAACTTTAAACCTCTCTTTTTAATATATTTATTGTATATATTTATTTTCTGTGGAGTTTTTATATTTTCCTTTTTAAACCGATAAACATTTGCTACTACAAACACTACATCTTCTTTTAAAAATATATCTTCAAATAAGTATTTATTATATGTATATAGTTGAGAGAAGTATTCCATATTTAAATCGTCGGTTCCTTCTACAATTTGATATTTATCTTTCCCAAAATCAAAATGTAGATGATTTTCCCACTGAGAGTATATGGACGGTACTAACGTAACTCCTGGAAATGTTTGATTCATATATTCTTTTAACTGCATTTTCATATCCTTTCTACTCTACAAGTTCTTTTAAATACCAATAAGCTTCTTCTAGCCACGGATGTATAACTTTCAATGTATCTTTTCTTTCCCACAAATATGAAATATATACAAAAGCAGCATGTTCTAAAGATTTTTCTAATCCATTTTTTATATCTACTAAGTATGATGGTGTCCCATTTTGATCCCACTCTATTTTATCTGCAACAAATAACACTAAATCCATCTTCGTTGCATGTTTACGCAATGTTGTATGGCAACAAATTGCACCTAAAATCTCTTCATCTTCCACTTTAAATATCTCTCTTGTGATTACTTTCGATAGTTTTTGATGAATAATCATTGGAAATTTCCGTTCTTCTTGTAATATTTCGATTCCAACTGCTTCGGCAACTTTAATCCGGTCCTCATTCGGAAAGATTGCACTTATATCATGTAAATACCCTGCAATTTCTGCTTTTTCTTCATTTTCATGAAACATTATCGCTATTTTTCGCGCTTCATTTGCCACACGAATTGAATGATGATATGTAAATTCTTTATCGTACTTTAATAGAAACTCTTTTATAGAGTGTTCTATTTTCCCAGTTGGAGTAAATGAACATATTTTATTATATAACACGTTAATCTCCTCCTTATTACGTCCCTTCAATATAATAGGAAATTCAAATAATTCTTCTATTGTTAATTCGTTATGAATGCTTTAATTCCTTTTTAATACGTTACATGAAATTTTATGTAAAATCATTGCTACAAAGTACATAAATGTTTGTTATTATAGTAGTGTTGATGATTTGTAAGGAAAGGAACTAACTATATAATGAATAAAAGCATATTAATTATTGATGATGATAAAGATATTGTAGAGTTACTCGCTGTTTATTTACGAAATGAAGGATATAACATTTTTAAAGCTTATGACGGTGATGAAGCAATACAAATGATATCTGCATATGAAGTTGACCTCATGATTTTGGACATTATGATGCCAAAGCGAAATGGATTAGAAGTTTGTCAGGAAGTGCGTGAAAATAATACTGTACCTATCCTTATGCTGAGTGCAAAGGCTGAAGACATGGACAAAATATTAGGGCTTATGACAGGTGCAGATGATTATATGATTAAACCGTTTAATCCACTAGAATTAGTCGCTAGAGTGAAAGCTTTGCTGAGAAGATCCACTTTCCAAAACGCTGCTACTCAAAAGAAAGACGATGGTATCATCCGTATTCGAACAGCTGAAATCCATAAGCATAATCATACTGTTAAAGTAAATAATGAATATATTAAACTTACATCTATTGAATTTGATATTTTATATTTACTAGCGAGCAATACAGGAAGAGTATTTAGTTCCGAAGAAATATTCGAACGTGTTTGGAATGAAGATGGTTATGGCTCAAATAAAACTGTAATGGTTCATATTAGTAATTTACGGGATAAACTTGAAACAGTAATGAATGGAGAAAAATTTATTCATACTGTTTGGGGAGTAGGCTATAAAATTGAGAAATGAAGCATTTGATATTTTAAAAGATATCCCAAAATGGAAGATAATTTTTTGGTTTTTATTAGCTATCACTCTTACACCTATTACTGAATTAATTATATATCGCCTCATTACGAGTGTAATCGAGAGTTCACTTACTCTAACCGAACTCGGTAAAGAATTCATTCGGATTTTTGGTTATGAAAAGTATAAAGGGATTAAAGAATCTTTATGGATGATGATTGTTTCTTATTTATTTTTATTTTCTATTTTTTCATCCTATCTATATATTTTTTATCGTCACGAGAGAAAGCTTTACTATGAAACTTGTATTAAAAAAATGATAGAAGAGATTCGTTATATTGCAAATGGAAATTTCAATCATAAAGTTTCCATCGTAAATCATAATTATTTAGAAGAGTTAGCGACTGGGGTCAATCAAATTGTTGAACAATTAAAAGAGTCAATTGACGAAGAAAGACAGGCAGAACAAGCAAAAAGCGAACTAATTACAAATGTATCACATGATTTACGTACTCCCCTTACATCAATAGTTGGATACGTGAATTTAATCCATCATGATAATTATAGAGATGAAGTGGAATTACGTCATTACATACAAGTCATTTATGGTAAAGTAACACGTCTAAATGCATTAATGAATGACTTGTTTGAATACACCCGTGTTCAAAATAAAGAGTTAAGTTTATATTCTGCTCCCATTGATATTGTAGAGCTACTTGGACAATTAACTGTTCAATTCCGAATACAAGTGCAAGAAGCAAATATTGAATGCCGCCCTTCTTTCCCCTCTCAAAAACTCATGGTATTAGCTGATGGAGACAAATTAGTGCGTGTATTTGAAAATCTTATTATAAACGCTATCGCTTATGGAAACGAAGGTGGTTATATTGACCTTACCGCTTATGAAAGCAATAATATGATTACAATTGATATAACAAATTACGGACAACCTATTCCTAGTACAGATTTACCTCATATTTTTGAACGTTTTTATCGTGTTGAAAAATCACGTTCAACAAACACTGGTGGATCAGGACTCGGATTAGCAATTGCAAAAAGTATTGTCGAACTGCATAAAGGAACGATTGAAGTATATAGTGATGACAAGAAAACAACTTTCACTGTAAAACTACTACCATATAAAAATTAATACACCATAATTTTAGGTTCAATTTCTAATATGATAAGAAATTGAACCTTTTATTTTCCATCAATATCCAAAGTTTAATAATCTTTTATAATTCTTTAGAAATTCTTTACCTTTTCTTTCTTCCTAATTAAGCATTCCTTTTTACAATATTATTATTGATGTCATAGTAGGAGGATCGCTTATGCAATTCTTGAAAAAATTCACAATTTTATTATTATCTTTTATTATTACTGCACTTATCGTTTTATATTTTTATCTTTATGTAAATGGTCCAATTATTCAAGCTAAATCAGCTATTTTAATAGATGCTAATTCAGGTGAAGTTATTTATAAAAAAAATGAAGAAACCCCTATACAATCAGCTACTTTGTCTAAATTAATGACAGAGTATATCGTATTGGAACAACTGAATGACGGCAAAATACAGTTAGATGAATCCGTAAAAATAAGTAACGAATTAATCCAAGCGGAAACGACTCCTATGCAAGTAACAGCAAAGGATAAAACGACGGTTCGTGATTTACTTCATGCATTGCTTTTAACAGGAAATAATCGTTCTGCACTCGCACTGGCAGAACACATTGGTGGCAATGAAGATAACTTTACAACGTTAATGAATGAAAAAGCAAAACAGCTACAGTTATCACAGCCATCTCCTTTTCTAAACTCTACTGGAGCTAATCAAGATACAAATAAACAATCGAATACAACAGCGAAAGATGCAGCTAAACTAGCAACGCATTTAGTAAAAGATTTCCCTAATGTACTGAATATGACGAAACTAACCTCTTACCAATTTACCTTCAAAAATTTTCAAGTTTTCAACACAAATAAAATGATTTATTCCCTCAATGAAAACATTAAACTCCAAGGTGTTGATGGCTTGCAAACTAGTTTTTCAACTAACGGTAATAATAGTTTTGTCGGTACTGCAAAACTAGGAGATACTAGGCTTATTTCAGTAATATTAGAATCCGATGAAGAAAACACTACTTTTATTGAAACAAAAAAATTACTTCAGTACGGTTTTGAACCTTCCTCGTACTCTGCACTCCAAGCTTTTAAAGATACTCTTACATCTTGGGCAATATTGCTACAGTTTAAAAATTTAACCATACAAACGATGATGATCTTTTTCATTATTACAATTTTAATGTTTTTACATTTACGTCAAAGAAAATCCGAGGATTTCAACTAAGAAATCTTCTTACATATAAAAACCGACTTGCGTTTACAGTACAAGTCGGTTTTTACGTCTATAATCCTCTTCCAATTAAATTCGCTGAAACGGGCTGAAGATTTAACTCTCTTGCCCATATTGATAGCTGACCTATATGATGAATTTCATGTACGATAACATGTCGTAACACTTCACCATACTTGTACTCTTTATCCGTCCATGAAACTTTTAATATTTTATTCTCTAAGTCTTCTGTCCACGATTGTAAAAATCCCTCTAAATCCTTATTATACAAATGAGATAATGCTTTCACTTTTTGAATAGATTGATAATCCGTAAATTGCGGCTCATCTACTTCTTTTCCTTTCAAATCACAAATCCAGCTATACTCAACATCTACAATATGAAATAATGTTTCTAATATACTTCCAACACCACCAACACGTTTGCGAAGTAATTCTTCCACTGTAAGTTGTTCACACCACTTAAACCAATCTTCTCTTACTTGCCAGTTATATTGAAATACAGTGTACACAATTATCTCTCCCCTACCCCAAGTATCCACTTAACAGCACCTATAATATAATGTGGCTCATCCTTTTGAATATAGTGACCGCTATGTTCTGAAATTATAAATTTATTTTTACTGGATAATTGTAATAATTCTCTTTGTAATTGTAACCATTTCAGTTGTGCAGCTTGCGAATAAAAAGCTTTTTTACCAGCAGCTAGCACGACAAGGGGAATATCGCTCATTGATTTACAATGTCTATCTGCTTCACCTAGACTAAACATAAACTCTTCATATGAACTTTCATATGCAAATTGTTTATAGTAAGCTTCTTGAAATTCTGGAGACATGATGGGCAAAAATACTTCTTTATAATTTTCTGGTGTCGAATCAACCAAAACTGTTCCCAATATATCCTCGGGATAAAAAACCGTAAATAACCGTGCATTTATACCACCAAAAGAATACCCTACAAAAATATAAGGTGGCTTCAGTTCTAAAAGATTTAAACATGTTCTTAAATCTTTGACCATTTCAGAACTAATACGTTGCTTGGAACTCTTCCCACTTTTCCCTAATCCAGCTCGATCATATGTAAGTATTGTCCCAAATTCCGTCAGTCTTTCAGCAATATAATCCCATGCCTTTGAATAATCCCCGTAGCCTGATTCCATTATAATAACAGGCTACCACTTCTTTCCTTGGAATACTTTCGTATACATTTTAAAATCATCAACTTGTACATATTCCTCTATACATTTAACCATCGACAATCACTTCTCTTCGGTCAAGTTCCTCAACAACATGATTAATTATTTCACTTACAGAAAAAGATCCATCCAATACGATATCTGAATTCGGTTTAACAGTATGAATTGCCTCTAAATAAGCTTTTCTCGCATGTGCCATGTAATGTTTTAAATCATTATGTATTTCACTCATAGTATCTTCTTTAAAATCTCGTAAAATTCTTCTAGCCATTGCAATATCTAAAGGTGTGTCAATAAATATAGTTACATCAATGAACTGCCCCATTTCTCTATTTAAGTATGCAAAAGGATAATCTACAATAATATAGTCTAATTTACTATCTCGTATAAGATGCTGAATATCATGAATTAATGGTGTAAGTATCCACTCGTCATAATTCGCTCCATCATCAATCCATTTACAAATATCAGCAGGACAGTTATCAAAGTTATAACTATCAAAAAATAGCGCTTTTGAATTTGTTAACTCATGAGTTAAACTTTCTGTAATAGTAGTTTTACCTCCCCCTGAAACAGCTGCAATTGTGATTACTATAGTCTTTCTATTCATAATTTCCCACCAATCCCTTTTAATTAACATAATAAAATTATAAAAAACTATTATTTTTTATTATTCCATTCATATTCTAGCATACTCATTTCCCATAAATTCCAATACGTTTCTCCTACTTTTTTTGAATCTCTTAATAAACCTTCTTTTACAAATCCTATTTTTTCATAACAAGAAATGGCCGACGTATTAAAATCATACACGCCAAGAGTTACTCTATGTAGTTTTAATTCTTCAAACGCAATATGAAGTACTGCTTTCATCATATGTTTTCCTATTGAACGCCCTCTCATTTTCGTATTACCAACTAACACTTTTCCAATTCTCGCAGACTTATTTATATCGTCTATTTGACCAAGTGAAATATGACCAAGTACTTCTTCAGTCTTTTCATCTATTACTTTGAAAGCAAGTGTATTTGCACTTTCTATATATTTCTCTAATTGCTGTTCGTTTAAAGGATATGTAAATGCATTTCCTGACCACTGTATTAAAAATTGTTCGGAATGAATCCAACTTATTAATTGTTTGAAATCAGATCTTTTAAAGGGCACTAATTTAATCACTCTCATTCTCCTTTCGTACATCACTCTTTATAGCCTCAAACTTATTTCTATATAAAGAATATATTCTCCTTTTATACGAAATTAAAATAAAGCCATTCATCAGAATGGCTTTACAAACAAAGCATACTTATGCTTTATTTGCTACGTCAACACCATTAAAATTAAACTCTGCAGTAATCGTTGTAACAGGAGGGAAAATTGCTTCAATTTTGCAAATGGAGATAATTACTGCAACAGATCCAGGAATAGCTGCAAGCTTAACTACATCGCAACTTACAGACGCAACAGTACCTACATAAGTACGTCCCTCTGTATTAATTTGAACTGTTCGATTAATTAATTTCTTAAGCTCATCTCTAATTCCTTGTACACAAGAATTATCACATTTCTCATGCTTTTCCTTTTTACACTCTTCGAATATCTCCCAACAATCATCCTGTTTACATGTACATTTCTTTTTACAATTATTAAATCGAGAACCCAAAACCTCACCCCCTAATCCTTTCTATTAGTAAAGTATGTCCACTAGCTTAAAAGTGTACGAGGCAAACACATAGAAAGAAAAAAACAAACAATTGTACTAAACATTTTTTTCTTTATTAATTATAAAAACAATTCTTTAACAGTTAGCGGCTTGTTTAATGAGGGGACTTGGATTTAATTCTGCTGAATTTAAAGTTTAGATAACCTCTTTATCAAATGAATCTTTTTTTCTTTTAATAAGCCAGCTCCTTTAAGAGTTAGCTGTTTTTCCTATTACTTTACATATACATAGGCTTTGTTTGCAGTAATATAATATATTTTTTCTCTGCTGTTTTGAAATATACATTCAGAAAAACGTACTCCAAAATTAGATATTATTTATAATCAGAATGTTTTCTTCAACATGTGTTTATTGATAAATGTCATAACCAGTAATTCTCTCCACTATCTCTTGGAAATTAGCATAGTTTTTATGAATTCTATATGTAGTAGAAAGCACTCTATCATATAAAGATAAAATAATAGGTTTATAAACAAGCCATTTCTTCACTAAAACATAGAATGATAGTAATCCTATTTGAAGGGAGGTATAAAAAAATGTCCTGGAATAATGATTGCTGGAGTTCGAAGAAACGGCATTGTTGTGATGACTGGTGGAAGTCTAAAGAAAAGCATCATTGTGATGATGATTGGAGTTCTAAGGAAAAGCATTGTAATGATGATTGGTGGAAGTCTAAAGAAAAGCATCATTGTGATGATGATTGGAGTTCTAAACGAAATAAGTGTCGTTGTAAATGTTTCTTTATTTGTTGTCATTGTAAAAGAAAACATTGGTAAGATTTTAATGTCAACTTAACGGAAAGAATATGTCTTTTGGGATCGATAAATACTAGAATATAATATACAAAAAGCTGACTGAGTATAGTCGGCTTTTTGTATATTAACACGTAGAGATTTAGACTGGCATCTATAGTTACAAGTTGAGTGGAGTGTCGAAATATAAGCTGACTCTTATAAATCGACTTTGTAATTATTTCACATACACTTTATTTACAGTAGTAAGTTTTCCTTTTTGCTATGGTGCATTAAGTCCTGTAACACTTAATTTTGCATCAATAACAAACCCTCAACATACTCACTTAATCACTGCGACAACATAGGGTTTATCATTTCACGTTTACTATGAGTTACCCATATCTTATATTTTGTGTAACTAGCCCAAACGCTAAATCCCTTGTTATTCCTAGCATCATAACATTTTATCTTTCTAGTTACACAATGCATTAACAATGAGCAACTAGAAATTAGCATCCGTGTCATTCTTCTCTGTCTATCGCATGAGCTCTTCCATGTAACTAAAAAATACACCTTAAATGAGTGGTCCTTTATGTAAGTGAATAAAAAGATTACATTATCCCTCCAAATGTAATTGTTCCTAGTAAGCCTAATAAAACAAATCCTGTCAAACAAACAAAATCAGCAAGACAAATGGAAGACTGTGATAACGGAACAAATGACCTACTTGTATTAGATCCATAATGTTTTATTTTCTCATAATTTATTTCTAACATTACGTGTAGACATGATACACATTCTTCAGTTGTTTGAATAGATTCATCTTCTAATCGCTCCAATAACCTACTATTAAGAGCAAACGGAAGAGAATACTGCTTGTCTAATTTCATATTTTGGTACATTAATTGTAAACGAGATAACATATTATTTTTCTTTTTGTCAGACTTCACTTTACTTTTCATATTATTAAATTCATTTAATAACATCGTCAACTCATCTCTGCTGCCATATAAATCTTTAGCTATTCTTCTTTTTAGTTTGTACGAATAAATCATAGATTTAATCTCAATCATTGTATTACACTTCCTAATTAAATTTTATTTAACCCAATATGTTAAAAACAGTACTTTCAAATCCTATTAAAAATACACTTAAGTATCTTGATTTACTATCGATTAATATTACATTAACCTTACACAGTTGTAATAATTTCTTTAACACCCCTTCCGAACAAACATACGTTTCTTTTCGGTCAATTTTAATTCGGAAGTTAATTGCGTCATTTATAAAAACACCACTGATTTATTTTGTTAATTAAAAATAAAAAAGTGGACACCAAACTACAGAGCACTATAATAACGCCCTTTTTAGTTTGATGTCCACGGATTCTTCCAGTAGGACTAAATTTATAATTAGTATTATAGCCTTTTCTCATATTTTAGTATATTTCTCATTAGAAAAAGATTATTTTATATAGATTACTATAAGCATCCATAAAGCCAAAGCGCCAATGATAGCGAGCGCTATACGTGTAGTTAGTATCCTTAATTCAAAATCAGTTTTCTTGGAGGGTTCAGGATATACAATTATGTAAATTCCCTTTAATAATGCAAGCCATGCAATAACCGTTAGGAACCCCTGCCAGTTGAATGCCCATACATTATGTAGGATTACAGTGCCTAGCCCTAGGAAAATCGATAAAAAACCGTACATAATACCAAACCCTCTGTCTTCAACCACTAATTTTTTCAATTCACGTAATACCGATGGGCGTACGAAAAGTATTCCCGATACGATAACCGTGATCCATCCCCAAAATAATCCTAAAAAAGTGCTAGTTTCCATTTTTAGTTCACTCCCCTCAATTATTTATATTTCAGATATTGCTACCTTTAGAACAATTCCAACACCTATATATTGGCTATATTTTGCTCTTGATTCATACAAATATGGCATATTCAATACCTATCCTTAATCATCTCATTCTTCGTCATTATCTATCCGAATCAACCGAAGTCGCTTTGTACTATTCCCGCACACTTTTTCATAACTTGGAGCTATCATGCACTGGAGCCAATATAATGATTTATTTGCCTTTTCACTAACCTCTACAATTGTCCCCTCTGTAATAAAATGATCACCTTGATACAATGTATACTCGCTTATCCCATGGAATCATCATTATTCCCTTCCCTTTTAAAATAGCGTTTTTATTTCAAATGATACTCCTATTAATTTAAACGGATTTTTCAGTGTTTTTACCCAAAAATTCGTGATATCGTTAATTAGTCGAGTACTTCATTACTTGATGATTATCCTTAGGAGCCTCGCAGACAATCGGTGTTTCTTTTATGTAAATAAGGATTTTGTTTAAACTTTACGATATGCAACTATATTAAAATATCTTCTAAAATTCCCATTAAACATTTATAATACTTTTAAACGGTTTAAATTCTACAATCAGTAATGGAGGCATTTTAATGGGAAACATCCCAAAAGTATCATCACACCAATCAAATCCTAATATACCCTCACAGCAAGTGAACCCTAATACACAACAAGGTAATAGAAAAAAAACAAGACGTCGTATTATAACTACTTTGGCTATTATGGTACCTATAATTTTTGTCCTTCAATATTCTCTAAATAACCAACAAGAAATGATTAAAGAAAAACAAATCACGCTGAATACGGAACAACAAAAATTATCTTCTGTAAAGAAGGATGGCCATTCCCTTAAGAATGATGTTAAAGCTTTAACAAGTAGTGAAGAAGAAATTTTAAAATTCGCAAGGAAATTGTATGGATTTTCTAAACCGAATGAAACTATATTTCAAATAACTGAATAAAATTGCACTGCATTACCCAAAAGGCGATTTGAAGATAATCGCCTTTTTATATTTAATTTCTAAAGGAATCATACTACTCTCTCTTTCTATCAAATAACTATTTTGTTTAATTTATTAAAATACAACCGCTTGTCCATTTCACTTTGCTCTGTCAGTACATTTACTAATAGTAATACAATTTTTAGAGGTGCTAAATTATGGACGAGTTTTTATCTTTTGTTGCACATAATACCGGTTCTATTGGACCTACACTTCCACCTGTTCAACCCTTTCAATTCCCTACTGGTCCCACAGGTTCTACAGGAGCTACTGGTTCAACTGGACCAACCGGACCAACTGGTTCAACCGGACCAACTGGACCAACCGGACCAACTGGATCAACTGGATCAACTGGACCAACCGGACCAACTGGATCAACTGGACCAACTGGATTTAATCTTCCTGCTGGACCTGCATCTATTACCTTGACTTCTAACGAAACCACAGCATGTGTATCCACTCAAGGAAATAATACTTTATTTTTTTCGGGGCAAGTATTAGTAAACGGTAGTCCTACTCCAGGGGTCGTGGTCAGTTTTTCATTTAGTAACCCTTCTCTTGCTTTCATGGTTCCTCTTGCTGTCATTACCAATGCTTCAGGTAACTTTACCACTGTATTTCTAGCCGCTAATGGGCCTGGAACAGTAACCGTTACTGCTTCACTTCTTGATTCTCCTGGAACAATGGCTAGCGTCACTATTACCATTGTGAATTGTCCGTAATGGTTTTGTTTTTAAGGACTAAGCAGTTTCTGATAAGATGAGCACTGATTTACAGTGCTCTTTTTTATCATTGGGATGTTCTTTTTAAATGAAATTTCGAAACACCCTACTAAAATAACGCTTTTATTAATCACTAATGATCTTTATATTTCTTCAGCTTGTCATCACAGGTAATTTTTAAAAGTAGTTAACTTCTCAATGTAGTTTGTGTATATAATTCCATTCAAAGATACATAATACCCACGTAACTATTTAAAAACACTTCATTTTTATATCAAAGTTCAAAAAGGAGCTACATAACATGGATAAAAAAGATTTATTAAGTCAACAACTTGATCATGTATCATCTGATGCGCTGAATACTCCTAGTAAAGCCCAAGAGCAAATGCAAGAAACATCTCAGCAGGCACATAATTCAAACAAAAAGGGCAATACTCAATCTTTACATGTTGAAGATTTACCAAATTAAGACGTATATAGAATAACGAACAAATACTAAATTTTAAGGGGAAAAATTCTTAAGAACGAGTGAACTTAATTTTTTCCCTTTTCCTATTACATAACACTTTAATAGGAAATACGTACACATTTTTGACACATTCCCTATCACAATCTCCTGAAAATTCGTGATAATATTAATTTGTCGAATACGCCAAATTTCGACATTGCACGACAATACTATCTCCCTTAGTGAATCCCTGTCCCCCAGGGATTTCTCCTTTTATTCATTACTTTTCGCTTCACTAAATTTTCATCCTTAACACAATTCAATCACTCCAATGAATAGACATGCCACAATCCTATTTTGATAAAAACTATAAAACAAACATACGTCGTAATAATACAAGTAGAATTTTACTACTTCAAATTTACTTCTTCTCTTTTTATAAACATGAAAAATGAGCTCCATTTACATAGAGCTCATTCCTACATTTATAATTTACTAGACTGTAGACCCTGAATATGTGGAACTACTTCTGGATTTACAAGTGATGATAAATCTCCTAATTCTTTTCCTAAGTAAGCCGCTTTGATGACGCGTCGCATTACTTTAGAATTACGTGTTTTTGGCAAATCCTCTACAACGTGGATATCCTTTGGACATAATGCTTTTCCGATATGAGAATTTACTAAACTCATTAATTCTTTCTTTAATTCTGCTGTAAATATTACACCATCTCGTAATACTACAAAACAATGACAAACCTCACCTTTTACATCGTCAGGTACACCAATGGAAGCTGCTTCTATTACATTAATATGTTTCACAAGAATAGACTCATATTCAGCAGGCCCAATACGTTTACCAGCAATATTTAGCGTATCATCTGAACGCCCTGTAATGATATATTGTTCACCATCATAAATAACCCAGTCACCATGAACCCATTTATTTTCAAATCGTGACCAATATGTGTTCACATAACGCTCATCGTCTTCCCAGAAACTTTTCGTCATTCCAACCCAAGGTTTCTCTAAACATAATTCTCCAACTTCATCACGGATTGGTTTACCTTGATCATCAAGTACAACCGCAGCCATACCTGGTAACGATGCGTTAAAACTAATTGGTGCGATTGGCTTAATCAGAACATTACCGAAAATCCCACCAGAAATTTCAGTTCCGCCTGAATAGTTACAGATTGGCACTTTTCCTTTTCCAACTGTTTCAAACAGCCACATCCATGGATCAGGATTCCAAGGCTCTCCTGTTGATGCGAATACTTCTAAACTCTTTAAAGAATGTTTATTCACATACTCATCACCTTTTGCCATTAATGCACGGATTAACGTTGGCGAAATACCGAGATGAGTAATTTCATATTTATCAACCGTCTCCCATAAGCGATCTGCTTCTGGAAAGTCTGGAACACCTTCGTACATAACCATCGTTGCACCATTTATGAGTGAACCGAATAATAAAAATGGCCCCATCATCCAGCCCATATCAGTTACCCATAATACACGATCACCTTGTTTAATATTCATTCCAAATCCTGCATCAAAAGCTGCTTTCAAAGGAAATCCTGCATGCGTGTGTACCGTTCCTTTCGGCTTACCAGTCGTTCCTGATGTATATATGAGCATTAAAGGATCATCACTATGCATTTCTTCGGCATGTATGAATGGTTTTTCTTTTTCTAGCGTACTCCATGAAAAGTCATAATGATGCGGTGTAAAATCATTTCCTGCATGACGAACAATTACCACCTTTTCAACAGTCGGGCAATGTTCACAAGCTTTATCTACTTCATCCTTTAAAGAAACAATTTTCCCGCGGCGTGAAAATCCATCTGCGGTAATAATCATTTTTGAACCAGCTGCTTGTACGCGTGTCATAACTGCATCCGAAGCAAATCCCGAAAATATTGGTGAAATAATTGCTCCGATTTTCATTACAGCTAGCATCGCAACAACTGTTTCCGGAATCATCGGCATATAAATTGTTACACGATCGCCCTTCTCAATACCCGCTTGTTTCAAACCATTGGCAACACGGCTTACCCAATTGTCAAGCTCTTCATATGTAAATGATTTTGAAGTTCCATTTTCCCCTTCGTACTGAAGTGCTGGCTGTTTTCTTGTCACTTCATCCGCAATCCATCGGGATAAAGCTGATTCTACAACGTTACATGTTCCACCATTATACCACTGTGCAAATGGCGTACCATTTTCTAAATCTAACACTTCTGTATAAGGTTTCATCCATTGATAGCCAACTGCTTTTTCTGCCTCTCCCCAAAACCAAGCTGTTTCCTCAATAGATTTATTATAAAAAGTTTCATAGTCTTCATATCCCAATGATTTCATCCAACCATATAAACGTGTTTTTTCCTTATACTCTTCTGTTGGAAACCAAACTGCTTGTTTCAATGTTTTCCCCTCCTTGACTTTTTGAGCAAGAAAGCCCTAAATAGGGCTTTTAAACTGGATATACAGGATGCTTACGATCCGTGAATACTTGATATTTACTCATATACATTTCGAAACGCCCTTTTAACTCTTCACGTAAATTGTTTGGATGAACAATACCATCAATCACCATCTCTGATGCTAAATGATAAATATCAATATCTTTCTTATACTCTTCACGTTTTTCAGCAATGAAGCTTGCACGCTCTTCTTCTGGTAAAGCCGCAATTTTATTTGCATATACAGCATTGACCGCTGCTTCTGGACCCATTACAGCAATAGAAGCTGTCGGTAATGCTAAGCAGCAATCTGGTTCAAATGCCGGACCTGCCATTGCATATAAACCAGCTCCATATGCTTTTCGAACAATGATAGAAATTTTCGGTACAGTTGCTTCACTCATTGCAGAAATCATTTTTGCACCGTGACGAATAATACCAGCGCGCTCTACTTTCGTACCAATCATAAATCCTGGTACATCTGCAAGGAATAATAATGGAATATGGTATGCATCGCATAAATTAATAAACTTCGCTGCTTTATCAGCTGAATCGTGGAATAAAACGCCACCTTTCATACGCGGCTGATTTGCAATAATACCTATTGGCTTACCATCAATGCGTGCTAAACCTGTAATGAGCTCTTGAGCAAATAATTTTTTCACTTCAAAGAATGAGCCGTCATCTATAATTCTGTTAATCAGATCTTTCATATTGAAAGGAGCATTTTGATTTTCTGGAATGATTTGTTCTAACGTTTTATCGAACTGTTTCGGTTCTTGAGGTGTCATCAATGGAGTCTTTTCTAAGTAGTTGCTTGGAAAATATGAAATGTATTGTCTAGCCTGTGTAATTGCATCTTCTTCTGTCTTACATAAAACGTCTCCGCATCCTGATACTGAGCAATGCATACGAGCCCCGCCCATTTCTTCTAAAGTTACCTTCTCACCGATAACCATTTCAGCCATACGTGGAGATCCTAAATACATAGATGCATTACCTTCCACCATCATAACAACGTCACAAAAAGCTGGAATATATGCACCACCAGCAGCAGAAGGACCAAATAATAAACAAATTTGCGGAACTTTACCTGATAATTTCACTTGGTTATAAAAGATTCTTCCCGCACCGCGGCGCCCTGGGAACATTTCTACTTGATCTGTAATACGCGCTCCAGCAGAGTCAACTAAATAAAATAATGGAACACGTAACTTTTCAGCCGTTTCTTGAATACGTAAAATCTTTTCAACTGTACGAGCTCCCCATGATCCGGCTTTCACAGTTGAATCATTTGCCATTACGCACGCAGTACGCCCATGTATTTTACCAGTTGCAGTTACAACACCATCAGCCGGTAACCCTGTTTGCTCACAATTTGCAAATAATGCATCTTCTACATATTCGCCATTATCAAATAGAAGAGCTAAACGATCTCGAACAAATAGTTTTCCTTTTGCTTTGTTTTGTTCATGATATTTCGGTGCTCCACCTTGTTTAATCGTTTCAACTCGTTCTTCAAAATTATTTGATTGTTGTTTTTGATCTAACACATTTACTCCCCCTTATACATCGGTTTGCGTTTTTCCTTAAATGCCTGTAATCCTTCTAATCTATCTTCCGTATGGATTACACCCTCGTACGCCTGTTTTTCCATTTGTAATCCGGTATGTAAATCTACTTGAACACCATTAGAAATTGCTTCTTTTGCTAATCGAACTGCAATAGGACCATTACTAGCAATTTGATTTGCAATTTCAATCGCTTTCTCTTCTAGTAAATCAGCTGGTACGACGAATTCTACTAAACCATATTCTTTCGCTTCTTGCGCCGAAATACGTCTTCCTGTATAAATTAATTCTTTCGCTCTACCAACACCAATTAATCTCGGTAAACGCTGCGTACCACCTGCTCCAGGTATAATTGCAAGGGTAGTTTCAGTCAGACCAAGGCTTGCATTTTCAGAAGCAATTCTAAAGTCACAGGCTAAACTCAATTCCGTACCACCACCAAGAGCAATTCCATTAATAGCTGCAATAACTGGTTGTGGTAATTGTTCCACCATTTCCATAGTAGTACGAATCATACCAACCGCATGGCGAACTTGCTCTTCATTCATACCAGCTCGTTCTTTTAAATCTGCGCCAGCACAAAACGCTTTTTCACCAGCCCCTGTTAAAATAACTACACGTGTATTTGACTCTTCACTTATTTCCGTTAATATTGTTTGCAATTCTTCTAATAACGCTAAAGATAAAGAATTTGCTTGTCTTTCACGATATAACGAAATCTTTACAACATGCGGTGTTACATAGTCAACTGAAATATTTTGTAATTGTAGCATCTTCTCACCTACTTATCGTTTTATGTTGAAGCGCTCTATACACATGACTCGGTAATTGGATATTTAACTTACTTTGAATAAATTGACTAGCTCTCCATAACTTTTCTTCGTCTATATTTGTTTGGACACCTAACTTATGGAGCATATGCACTAAATCATCAGTTGCAACATTTCCTGATGCTCCCGGTGCATATGGACATCCCCCGAGTCCACCACAAGAACTATCAAACGTTGTAATACCGTGTTCTAAAGACTTCACTACATTTGCAAGTGCCATCCCATATGTATTATGAAAATGCATTGCAAACTGCGAAGCATCATACTTCTTTAATAGTTGTTCTAATACTTGTTCTACTTGTAATGGATTCGCTACACCAATCGTGTCACCGAGAGAAACTTCATAAATGCCGTATGAAAATAGTTGATTACATATTTCATCAACTGCTGTGGCACTTATATCTCCCTCATACGGACATCCAAATACAGTAGAAACATAACCTCTAACCTTTTTCCCTTCGAATATTGCCTGTTTTGTTATATCTTCAATAACAGTTAATGCTTCTTTAATTGATTTATTAATATTACTTTTATTATGAGATTCACTCGCTGATAAAAAAACATTCACCTCATCTACATTTTGCAAAAAAGCTCGTTCCAAACCATTTTGATTTGGAACAAGCGCAGCATATGTAACATTGGGATCCCTTTTTAGCTCAGAAAAGACATCATTTGCATCCGCTAAGGCAGGAACCCATTTTGGGTGAACGAATGAGGAAACTTCAACGTACGACAATCCGGCTTCTGTAAGTAGTTGAATCCATTTTACTTTATCTTTTGTGCCAACAATCTTTTTTTCATTCTGTAAGCCATCACGTGGCCCTACTTCTTTAATGACAGCAAAATTAGGTAGTTTCAATTCGCTTCCCCCTATATCTCCCTATTCAATTTCTAGTAATACATCTCCTTCATTTACAAAATCGCCTTCTTGCACATTAATTTTCATAACTGTGCCAGCTTCTTCTGAAATGATTGGAATTTCCATTTTCATAGATTCCAAAATGACGACATCCTGCTCTTCCTCTACTGTATCTCCTACTCCTACAACTATCTTCCAAACATTTCCTGCCATCGATGCATATACTTTCGTCATCATTTTTTCCCCCTTAATATTCATAAATCTTATTTTTTAACAAGCTGTTTCGTTACGAAACCCGTTGTATAAATACCACTTTTGAACACATCGTCTCCGAGCACTTGCAGTAGCATCGGTGTATTTGTTTTAATACCTTCAATTTTCAACTCTTCTAAAGCATTTTCTAATTTTGAAATTGCCTCTTCACGAGTTTCACCATGAGCAATGACTTTCGCAATCATTGGATCATAAAACGGTGTAATTGTTACATGATTCTCTAAAAAGTGATCCATACGTATATTTGATGGTAATGTTAAATCTGTAATTTTCCCAGGTGACGGGAAGAATGTTTTCGGATCTTCTGCATAAATACGTGCTTCAATGGCATGACCACTACGTTTTACATCATCCTGAGTAAATGATAGTTTCTCTCCACTTGCGATAAGAAGTTGTTGTTCTACAAGATCTAACCCCGTAATTTCTTCTGTAACGGGATGCTCTACTTGTAATCTCGTATTCATTTCTAAGAAATAGAAATTTTTCTGATCATCTACAAGAAACTCAACTGTACCTGCATTTGTATATCCAAGAGCTTTAGCAGCTTGTACAGCCACTTCTCCCATTGCTTTTCGTGTACCTTCATCTAAAAAAGGTGAAGGTGCTTCTTCGATTACTTTTTGATTTCGGCGCTGTACGGAACATTCACGTTCCCATAAGTACACTGTGTTACCATGTGTATCTGCTAAAAGCTGAATTTCAATATGATGCGCGTCTGCAATATAACGCTCTAAATACATTTCTCCATTACCGAAGAAATTTTGTGCCCTTGTTTTGTTACTTTCAAATGCTTTGGTGAGCGTTTGCTCAGTTTCCATCAACTGCATTCCAATGCCTCCGCCGCCCGCGGATGCCTTAAGCATTAATGGATAACCAATTTGTTTTGCAATTTCAATTGCCTCTTCAGCAGTTTCAATATTTGTAGTAATACCTGGAACTACTGGTACATCTGCTGCTTGCATTGCTATACGTGACTCAATTTTACTTCCCATCTTCGTAATGATTTCTTCTGAAGGACCAATAAATACGATTCCTTCTTCTTTACAGCGAATCGGAAAAGATGGATTCTCTGATAATAATCCGTACCCCGGATGGATTGCTTCAACATTTGTCTTCTTAGCTATTTCAATAATTTTTTCAAGGTTTAAATAGCTTTCTTGAACTCGTGGACCACCTACTAGATAAGCTTCATTTGCCATTTTTACATGAAGGGCATTTTCATCAGCCTCAGAATAAATAGCGACGGTACGAATTCCAAGTTTTTGACAAGTTTTCATAATGCGAACTGCGATTTCCCCGCGATTGGCAATTAATATTTTTTGAAACATAGTGATTCCTCCTTTTTATCTACATCCTAAATGTCTAGCAATTACGAGACGTTGAATTTCAGAAGTTCCTTCACCAATTTCTAACAGTTTTGCATCACGAATATGTCTTTCAACTTCATATTCACGCATATAGCCATAACCACCATGAATTTGTACTGCATGATTCGCAATACGACTAGCTGCTTCAGATGCAAATAGTTTTGCCATAGCCGCTTCTTTACCGAAAGGTTTATCGTTATCTTTTAACCAAGCTGCTTTATGTACTAAATTACGTGCTAACTCTACTTCAGTCGCCATATCCGCTAATTTAAATTGAATCGCTTGGAAATTAGAAATTGTTTTTCCAAATTGTTGACGTTCTTTCGCATATTGCAATGCACGTTCAAATGCAGATTGTGCAATACCTACTGCTAATGCTGCAATTGAAATACGTCCTCCATCAAGTGTATATAAGAATTGTTTAAATCCTTTATTAACATCACCAAGAATATTTTCTTTCGGTACACGCACACCATCAAGTACGATTTCACAAGTATTAGAAGCGCGAACACCCATCTTATCGTAAGGACTTGAGATCGTTAATCCTTCACTTGTAGTCGGTACGATAAATGCAGAAATACGTTTTCTACCATTCTCTTCAACACCGTTGATAGCGGTTACAATAATTGTATTTGCATACTCTGCGTTTGTAATCCAGCACTTTTCACCACTGATTACATACTCATCACCATCTAATACAGCTTTCGTTTGTGTACCTCCTGCATCTGATCCAGCGTTTGGCTCCGTTAATCCGAAAGCGCCTAACGTTTTACCTGATGCCATTGGAACTAAATATTTTTGTTTTTGTTCTTCTGTACCGAAATAATAAATTGGAGAAGCACCTAATGAAATTGTTGCAGCGTAGCTTAATCCTGTACCACCACAAGCACGACCAATTTCTTCAACTGCTAGCGCGTACGATACTGTATCGCCACCTGAACCTCCATACTCTTCTGGGAATGGGATGCCTAATAATCCTAGTTCGCCCATTTTTTGAAATGTTTCATATGGAAACTCTGCAGTTTTGTCATAATACACAGCTTTCGGTGCGATTTCCTTTTCAGCAAAGTCACGTACCATTTCTTTAATCATTTGTTTTTCGCGAGTTAGAGTAAATTCCATTCCGCTACACACCCCTTATCGAATATTGAGTTTCGACAGCGTGCGAGTTTCTACTACAAACATAACAACTTAAAAGACAAGAATATTAGTTAGACAATTGCTACAATTCTGTCATAACTTAATTTTAAAACAGATTCTGTACTAATGCACAAAAAAATTCCTACATTGTTCTACAACAACACAGGAGGTTTTGTGTCGAATTATGTAATTTATTGTTTAATAATCTCTACCTTTTCCCGAATCAGAAATTTCTACTAACGCTTCAGGGTATGGTTCGAAATACGTTTGTCTTAATAAATACTTTTCATCAAATCGAATGGCCCATGATTTTAAAATTGTAAGTAAACTACTAAGCGGTATTTTCTTTTCTGCATACTTTTGTAACAGTTCTATAAAATGATCTTTTTCTTGTTTTTTTAGCTTTGTTTTAAAATATCCAAAAATGTGCTCGCATACATTTACATTCGATGTATAACGGGGTGTGCGCATAAATAATTCATATAAAGTCTTCTCATAGTTTTCAAATACCACTTCAATCTTTTCATTTTTGTGATTTGCAATTATACGCCCTAATTCCTTTTGTTTCACCTGATTATATGCCATAAATAAATATTTATTATCCGACTGAAACGATACAAGTTCTTTCATATTTTTATTGTGTTTAATCATTTTGTAATATGCGATTGTAAATAGCCTTGTAAAGAAATGCTCTCTAATAATAAAATTCGACAATCTACCTTCCTCTTCAATAGGAAGATGCGAAAATTTTTTTACTACTGCTCCGCCAAATAAGCCAGCTCCTTTTCCCTTTGCTGGCGCTTTTTCAAAACCAGAATAAATTTTCACATCACGCGTACCACAACTTGGTGAACGATTCTTTAAAATAAAACCATCCACATCCGATATCGTTTGTAAAAAGTCATTTGAAAACTGCTCCATTTTTTCAGTAACGTCTTCTCTTGTCGACGGTTGCACAAGTTTATTCACACCATTTTCTTCTACGATTCGTATCGTTTCACGAGGAATTCCCAATCCAATCTCGACTTCTGGACAAACAGGTATAAATGTAACAAATGGCTGCAAATTTCGTATTGTTACATCCGGAATCATTTCTCCATTATAACGACAAGCATCAAATTCTAAACATTTACTTACGACGATTGTAGGTTTTGCAAATTGTCGCATTTCATTACCTCCTTAGTGCTAGTCCGTATAATATAAATTGTACTAAGATTAACATTTTAAGCAAAGTTTGATTCATTTAGTTTTATAAATGCGCCCTCTATAATGATGGTTTAGACGCTGTGAAACGAATAATACACACATACTCTGGAGAAATTAATACATAAGAAAGGAGGGAGCGTTATGAAGAAGAAATTATCATCTATTTTAAGTATTTTAGCACTATCTATTATGTTTTTAGGTACATCTGCACAAGCTGAATACGATGGAAATAATATGAATAGAGTTAATAACACTGACATTTCAACTCGAGTTAATGACAATAACTTAGACAGAGTTAATAATGATGTGAGAACTCGAAATGTAAATACGACAAATGATTTAAGTGATAATCGTGATAAAAATAATAATTGGGCTTGGCTTGGTTTATTAGGACTAGCAGGATTATTAGGTCTTAGAAGAAGAGACAAAGAAACACGCTAATTTATAATGTTTTTAGTAAACAAGTACTTATTTATCAAAAATATATAATGAATATAAATCGCCTTTTTAAAGGCGATTTATTATTTATTTAAAAGTAATATATGTACTTTACACTTCAACATATTTTTACTTATGATTAAATTCGTGGTGTTAATCCATACAGTATAAATTGAATCGTATTTTCAATTTCCAATTCATCATCCCAATTCTCTTCAGGTAATAATAAAAATCGAGTTAATAGAAATCCTAAAACAGCTGATAATGTAAGACGTAACACGGAAGGTGGTGGCATCTCAATAATTTCCCCTTCTTCTTGAAACTTTACAATTAACTTTTTAAAATGTGAAAGCAGTTCTGTTTCTACTAATTGTTGTATTTCACTTTTTAGCTCTGGCTGAAACGGCACTTCTTGAATTAATATTTTAATCATTGGAAAGTGCTTTTTGGCAAATTCAAATCGATTAAGAATGACTACTCTTAAAAGCCCTTCATACGATTCATAATCAGTTTTAAATATTTCTTTCGCAAAAGCTTGTACGAAAAATGGTGCAGCAAACTTTGTTAAAGTTGGCATTACGACCGCTAACAATAAATCTTTTTTCGTCTTATAGTAGCGGAAGATTGTTCCTTCCGCTACACCAGCACGCTTTGCAATTTCACTTGTTGAAGTTGAAGCATATCCTTTTTCTCCAAACATATCAACAGCTGCTTCTAAAATACGCATTTGACGTTCATTTCGTTTATCAGTATTAGTTGCAGCAATTAATTCCTCAAGCCAATCCTTCTTCATGTATAAGGCTCCTTTTTGTCATTATTATATTTTGCGATGTTTCTTTAAAGCAAATACATTTCCTACTGCAAATAATAGTGAAAAAAGTAGTAATACAGTAAGATCCAATGCAATTTCTGTAAATCCTTGATTTCGAATCATCACTTGCCTCATTGCATCAGCGCCGTATGTGAGTGGAAATAATTCCCCTAACATTTGGAGCCACTTATTCATAGATTCAATTGGAAACAAGCCAGAAAAGAATATTTGTGGCACAATAACTAGCGGTATAAACTGGATCATTTGAAATTCATTATTTGCGTATGCTGATAAAAATGTCCCTAATGTTAGTGCAGTTAAAGAGAGCATACATGTAATAAGTAGCGTTAGCCATATAGAACCTGCTACATATAAATCTAAAACATAGACTGAAAAACTTACAATTATAACAGATTGTATGAATGCAAAAATTCCAAAACCAATTATATATCCAACAACTATTTCCCATCGTCTAACTGGTGTGGACAATAATCGCTCTAATGTACCACTTAAACGTTCTCTTACGAAAGAAACTCCTGACAAAATGAATACAAAGAAAAATGTAAAGAATCCAATTAACACGGGACCGAGCCCATCAAACATCGTAAAGTCTTTAGAGCCATGTAAATAATTCACTTCAGGCTTCATAATCGATACATCATTCTTCTCTGTGCTCTTTTGCAATATTTGGAGTACAGCACGGTTTTTCGATGAATCACTACCTTCTAACAAAAGATTCATTTTTCCATTCTCTAAATGAATTACTGCATCGATCTTTTGTTTTTCCAACTCAGAAATCGCTTTCTCTTTGCTATATTCATAAATTGAGGCTTCCTGATTTTTCATCACATTTACTATTGGAGCGGGCACATCAACTACAGCAATATGTGGTATATAATCTTTTTGTGTAAATATTAAAGACAATAGCCAAAGTAATAACATTGGTGCCCCAAACATCATAGCTAACGAACGTTTATCTCGAAAAAATTGACGAATAATACGAATGATTACACCATTAACTCTCACGATTCAACCCCCTCTTCTAACAAAAAGACATCTTCAATTCGTCCTGATGATACACGTTTTTTCAATTCCTCTGGCGTTCCAACCGCAACTAAGTTCCCTTCTCTAATCAATCCTAGACGCTCACAAAACTCTGCTTCATCCATAATGTGCGTCGTTACAATAATAGTTGTTCCTTTCTTTTTAAGTTCATAAAATTTCCCCCATATTGTTTTTCTAAGCAACGGATCTATCCCCACTGTTGGCTCATCTAGAATTAATATTTCAGGTTCATGAAGAAGTGCTATCGCTAATGATAGACGCTTTTTCATCCCACCTGAAAAATGCTGTACTTGCTTTTTCATATGTTGTGATAATTGTACAAGGTCAAAAACCTCTTTGATTCTTTCCTTTTTATGCTTTCCCTTTAATCCATACATCGTTGCAATAAAATCTGCATTTTCATATGCTGATAGTTCTTCGTATAATGCATCAGCTTGAGCCATATAGCCAATTCTTTTCATCTCATTTAAATTTGGCATGTTAATGTTGTATACAAATACATTACCTTTAGTTGCTTGATTAATACCTGCAATCAATTTAATAAGCGTCGTTTTCCCTGATCCTGAAGGCCCAACTAAACCAAATATCTCTGCTTTTTCAATTTGTAATGAAAGATCGTGTAAAACTTCTTTTTTCCCAAAACTTTTCGATACATTCTGTAAAACAATTGAAGGTTTTTGCACGTATTATCCCTCTTTTCTATAAAATGAGTGAGTACTCACTTTTATTTTACTCTTGCGTCATTATATGTCAATCTTCATTGATTAGTATTTATTTTCAATCAACAATATTAAACAATGAAACAGAGTCGACATTAGAATATAATTTCTTAAAGTCGACTCTGTTTCATTTAAACTATGCATTTTACTTTATGTTTCTAAATTCATATACTTCCTAATTCTAGCAAGATCTAAAGAATATTCGATAACTAATTGCTGTAACGGTAAAATAACTGTATCGGGATATAAATGTGCATATTGTAATGTTTCTGCATATTTTTCTAATCTTTTTTCTAAGTATTTTATAATTTGCTCCGGATGGCTCACTAATAAACATTGACAATAATAATGTATTTGTTCCTCAATCGCCGTATACTCTTCAATTTCATATTCTTTATGCATGTGTACACCCCTTTAAGTTTTTTTACATAAATTCTTTATCACACTTTTCACTCGACTAATTTTTAAGTTTTTTGATTATTTACACTATAACAAACTCTTCAGGTCAAATTTTGTTACTTTATGTAACGTAGAAAATTTTTAACAAAATTGTAATGTTAACTCCTGCAAAATACATAAAGCCCCTTTACTCATTTTTGTATAAAAAAATCGTACAACTTAATTTAGCTGCACAACTACAATTTCTGGCCTATTCAAAATTCTTTGCGGAATGATACTATTTCCTAACCCTCTACTAACTACCATTGATGTATTTTGTTCTACATATAAACCCGCTGTATATTTAGGTAAAACACCTTGATTTGGCGCAACTAATCCTCCGATAAATGGCAATCTAACTTGCCCTCCATGAGCATGTCCCGATAAAACCAAATCCAATCTCTCATTCGTATATTCCTTAATAAATTCAGGCCTATGGGATAATAATACATTATATCTATCTGGCTGCATTTCAATTTTCGCTTTTTTAATTTCATCTATTATAATATTTCCTTCATCACGGTTTCCAGTAACAAACTCTGGATCATCAATACCTAACAAGTTTATTTCTTGCTCACCCTTTCGAATGCCTACATGTTCATTCCTTAAAATATTGACATCATATTTCTTCAACTCTGTTTCTAAACTGTTATACTTTCCAGACCATTGTTCATGGTTTCCTGTCACAAAATATACAGGATACTTCTTTACCATTTCTCGTATTAATTGCATACTAACTTCTGCATCGTATGATTTACCGTCAATTAAATCACCTGTAATCGCAATAATATCTGGGTCTATGCTTTTTATTTTTTGAATTAACACATCTTGATTATCGCCAAATTGCTTATTGTGTAAGTCTGAAATTTGTAGAATTTTATACCCTTTAAAAGAGGATAGTATTTTACTAGAGGTTATTTTAACCTCAGTTATACTTATTAAATTGTTCTGTAAATATAAAAAGATTGTAAAACCTACTAATATACAAATAATCATTACGATTCTATTAATCTTCTTTTTCATATTTTCTCCTTTACATTCTCATCAAACACTTCTATATACTAACTGAATTATATTATACTTTCTTGAAATTTATTTAAATTAATAAAATAATACAGTACATGAAATTTCATATGAGATACGTCATATATATTCGTTATATTTTTACTTTTACCTTTTTAATAATAAGAATACAAAAACGACTCTTATCACACGAAAAAAGTCGTTTTCTAACGTTATACTTTTAATACTTTCATGTTAAAAATGCGAAAACTAAAATACTATTACCTAAGAGCCTTAACTAGAACCTCAGTTGCCTCTGCAATGAGTTGATTATCATAGGTAGCCTCTTTCTCATCTTTACTAGATAAAATTGCGATGATAATTGGTGCTCTATTTGGCGGCCAAACGATAGCAATATCATTTCTTGTCCCGTAACGGCCAGCACCTGATTTATCTCCAACTACCCAGTCAGTTGGTACGCCTGCACGAATAAGTTTGTCCCCTGTAGCATTTCCTTTCATCCACTCTGTAAGAATTTTACGTTTTTCAACAGGAAGTGCATTTCCGACCGTAAAAGCTTTAAGATTCGTAGCAATTGCTTTCGCTGTACTAGTGTCACGAATGTCTCCTGGAATAGCTTCGTTTAATTCTGTTTCAAAGCGATCAGACATAGTAACCCGATCCCCGATCTGTCTAAGCGCTTTTTCATATCCTTTAGGTCCGCCTATTTTATGAAATAAAATGTTCCCTGCAGTATTATCACTTGAACGAACAGCAGCCTCAGCAATTTCTCCTAGTTTCATTCCAGTATCTACATGTTTCTCTGTAACAGGTGAATAATCCACTAAGTCTTCTTTCGTAAATTTTATGACTTCATTTAATGTATCAATTGAGTTTTGCTGTAGTAATACTCCTGCCGCTAAAGCCTTGTAGGTTGATGCGAAGGCAAATCTTTCGTTATGTCGATAAGAGATTGTTTGATTTGTACCAGTATCAATCGCATATACACCTAATCGAGCATCAAATTTTTTCTCAAGTTGAGAGAACTCTTTATGCGTCGCCTGATTTTTATGTTTCACTTGTCCAGTCTTTTCTTTCGCTTCAACTTGCAGTGACCCTCCTGTAAAAGCTTCTAGGCTTGTAACACTTAAACCTAATATACCAACGCATATTCCTATTTTTAGCATCCTCTTGTTTTTCAAAATCATCATTCCTTTCAAATTTTCAATACTGAAAACAAGTAGTAAATTCAATACACTGTATCCTATTTAAAAACCTGTTTTTATACGTACACATAATAGACCATCTAAGAAACAAGTTTGTTCCATAAATTTAAAACCTTTTTAATTAGTAGCCAAAATATTAACAAAAGTAAGAGATAGCAACTGTGATAGTTGCTATCTCTTATTTTAAATCTTCCTTTAACTTATAAAGACTTTTATATACTGATATTATCCCCTTTAGGTAGACAGTGTGAAAAAGACCATGTATACACATGGATGTTACACTATTACTTGGA